>JBAIYI010000677.1:0-5103 GCA_037915955.1 Terriglobales bacterium | reverse complement strand
TTCATAACGATGCCGGTGCCGCTCGCTGATCTCAGCTGCTTTGTACGCGCCGGAGGCATTGCTGTTCGGCTCCAGCTTGCACGTCCAGGCGCCCAGCCGCATGGTGCCGCCCAGTTCGTCAATCCCGCGCAGCTCGCGCAGTTTGTAGATCACGCGGTGCGCGGTTGCCGGATCGAACTCGCTCGAGTTCGCCTGCTCCAGCCCGCAGACGTTGCGAGCGTATTCAATGCAAGCCGTCTGCATTCCCAGGCAGATGCCGAAGTAGGGAACTTTCTTTTCCCGGGCATAGCGGATGGCGTTGAGCATGCCTTCAATCCCGCGCTTGCCGAATCCGCCAGGAACCAGGATTCCATCAAAGCCTTCGAGCTGAACCTCGTAATCGCGATTGGCTGCATCTTTGTGCTCCAGGCCTTCGGCTTCCACCCACGTCACTGTCAGCTTCAGGTTCTGGGCGGTGGCCGCGTGCACCAGCGCTTCCTTCAGCGATTTGTAGGAGTCTTCATACTCCACATACTTGCCCACAATCCCGATGTGAACCTCATCTTTCGGGTTGTAGATCTTGTGCACCAGTTCTTCCCAGCGGGTGAGGTCGGGTTCTTTCGAATCGATGCGCAGATAACGCAGGAGCAGCCTGTCCACGCCTTCACGATGGAATACCAGAGGAACCTCGTAGATCGAAGCCACGTCCTTGGCGGTGATCACGGCCTCGTCTTCCACGTTGCAGAACAGCGCGATCTTGCCTTTCAACTCCTTGGAAAGGAACCGGTCAGTGCGGCAGAGGAGGATGTCCGGCTGAATTCCAATGCTCAGCAGTTCTTTCACCGAGTGCTGCGTCGGCTTGGTCTTGAGCTCGCCGGCCGCGCCGATCCATGGCACCAGAGTTACGTGAACGAAGAGAGTGTTGTCGCGCCCCAACTCCTGGCGCATCTGGCGGATGGCTTCAAGGAAGGGAAGAGACTCAATGTCACCCACCGTGCCGCCGATCTCAACGATTGCGATGTCCACGTCTTGCGCGACTTTCTTCATCGCCGCCTTGAGTTCGTTGGTGACGTGGGGAATTACCTGCACGGTCTTGCCCAGGTAGTCGCCGCGACGTTCCTTGGTGATGATCTGCTCGTAAATGCGGCCGGTGGTCCAGTTGTTGTCGCGGGAGAGCTTGGCGTGGGTGAAGCGCTCGTAATGGCCGAGATCAAGGTCGGTCTCAGCGCCGTCGTCGGTCACGAAAACCTCGCCGTGCTGAAACGGCGACATGGTTCCCGGATCCACGTTCAGGTAAGGGTCAAACTTCATCAAATTGACCTTGAGCCCGCGGCTCTCCAGCAGGCTGCCCATGCTGGCCGCTGCCAGGCCTTTGCCTAAAGACGACACTACACCGCCGGTCACGAAAATATATTTCGCTGCCATGAACTCCTCACGCAAATTGGTTGAGCTGCGGATCGTGCTGAGCTGATTTTTGGGGGTTCGCCTCCCCGGCTCGAATGTGGCTGCTGCCAGTGGCCGTGGGGCGCGTTGGGGTGCACGATTAATTATACAAGAGCCCGCTGTGGAAAAGATGGAGAGAATTGACGAATCCGCTTGGCAACAGCATCGGATCCGTCGCCGCCACAACTGATCCAATTGGCACGAATCTCTAGCGGCTGGTCAATTTACTTTCAGAACCACTGGCATCGATTGGCTCACGCTCCCTGAGGTCCCCGAGATCGTGATCGTGTACGTGCCTGCGGGTGTTCCTGACATTACCGGAGGGCCAGTGGTTCCGCCGCCACCGCAACCTGCGATTCCCAGCAGCACGCTTGCGATCAGGCCCATCACAAATCCGCTGTGCCGTTTCCGGCTGCTTTCCGTCCGAATGCACATGAGGAAAAGTCCGAGCACCGCAACGATGGAAGTCCAGAATCGCGCGCCGTTATGCATCAATGCCGCCGTGGAGCGCCCGGTGGTAGAGACGGAGATACTCACCGGTACCGAGCTGTTGGCATTCAACTGAAAGCTGGACGGGTTGACGGAGCAACTCGCTCCCGCCGGCGCGCCGCTGCAGCTGAGTGAGACGGTTCCCGCGAAGTTCAGCACACTATTAACGTTCAGGTTGTAGGTAGCACTCTGGCCGGCGTTGACCGTAGCCGAGGGGGTAGTCCCGGCAGGAGTCGACTGCAACACAAATCCAGAACCACCGTTTCCGTTTAGCGTAATCGTCTGGGGGCTCCCGGCAACATTATCCGTAATGGTCACAGTCCCGCTACGCGCACCCGCCACGGTTGGGTGAAACATCACAGAAATCGTACAGTTTCCACCGACGGCGACGGTGGTTCCGCAGGTATTACTTTCCACGAAGTCCCCTGAAACATCAACGCGGCTTATGTTCACCGCGCCGGTTCCGTTGCTGGTCAGGGTGATATTCTGCGCCGGGCTGTTGCCGCCTACAGGAGTATCGCCGAAGCTCAGGGTGTTGGGGGAAAGGGTCACCGAGGGGGCCGGAGCAGGGAGCCCATTGCCGCTCAGTGAAATTTGTTGCGTGCTGTTTGTGGCGTTGCTCGTGATGCTTAATGTGCCAGTGCGGCTTCCCAATGCTGTGGGGTTGAGGACCACGTTGACGGAGCAGGTGCTGGCAGCCGCCAACGGCGCAGTACAATCGTTCGTCTGCGTGAAGTCACCTGTTGCGGCTACATTGCTGATGTTCAGGGGATCACTTCCCATGTTCTTGAGAGTCACCACCTTCGTCGCGGGACTCCCCTGACTCTGATCGCCAAAGTTTAGAACTGCCGGGCTTGTTCCCAGGCTCGGACCAGGGCTAGCGCTGATGGAGGCAACATAGCTGTCAAGAACATCAACGGTAATCAGACCACCGGTGCCCACAACGGGTGCAGTCTGAATCGGATTGACGGTAAAGAATGGAGTGAAATCTGGAGCGCCAGCCACGTACGCACGTCCGACCGAACCTACGGCAAACCCTATAACGTTGGACGGAGGATCCACCTGGAAGTTGATTGCGCCTGCCGGTGAGATGGATACCACAGGCTGGAACTCGCCCGTTGAGACCAAAATGTCGGTGAGAAGAGGAGCCTGTGACGCTGGGCCTATGTAAACATTATTGGCCGGGTCGGTTCCGATTCGGAAAAAGGACCCGGATTGCGGTGAGAGCGGCAGGCTCTGCAAGACCTGCATATTTCCATTTGCCGGGTCAACTGTGGTTACTACCGCTAAGCCGCCAGGTGTTGGGTTCGGCCCGCTGCCCACTCCCACCGAATACACAGTTCCTGCACTGTCAGCCGTGATGCTTTCGCTCTGCAGCCCGTTCGCGAATGTTGTGACGGAGGATAGCGTGGAGAACACCAGAGCGCCCGACGGTGCGAATTTCGCCACTCCGCTGCATAACGTCGTGCCTGGAGGACAGGTACTGCTCGCAGCATTTTTCAGCGGAAATCCGGGCCCCGTACCTTGAGCGACCACATAAACATTTCCTGCCGGATCTGCTGCGATATCAGAAAAAGACGCATCAGCGAAGTAGGTGGAAAAAACCAGCGCCGTGCCCGCGGGGTTCACGACGGAGACAAATCCGTTCGCGGTATCGCCAGGCCCTGAAAGCAGGAGTGTCGGCTGAAAGGCATTCTGAATCGGATAGTCGTTTGAGGTTGTTATTCCGGTGATGAGCAGATTTCCGGATCCGTCAGCGGCAAGGCTCGAAAACTGCTCCCCACCGCTGCCCCCCAAATAAGTGGCATAAGCGATCTGTCCGGAAGCATTAAGCTTGATGAGAAAGTTATTGCCCTGGCTCGCGGTGCTCTTATTCAGCGGCTGTATGACCCCGGCGGTCGGAGTAATTGTTCCATGGCCGGAGAAGAACACGTTACCGGCCGCGTCGTTAGCGATCAATCCGCAATCGCCATTGACTGCAACCGTCGTCTGGTACAGTATCGCCGTGCCGTCCGGATTCAGCTTGGAGACCGTGCAGGAGCCGGGACTCACAGAAAAGGTTAACAGTTGCGTAAAACCGAAGGTGAAACCCGTTTTGGCGAGCAAGTATGCATTCCCAGTGTGGTCCGCGCTGATTCCCGTAGTCATGCTCGGTTGTCCGGGTGGATTGAGGAAAGTGGAGTAGAGGATAGTAGGATCTATCACCAGTAGCTTTTTGCGGTCGTACTCGCCTACCCGGAACGTGACATAACCGGACCGGACTACAAAGCTGGCTTCTACCGAATGCCTTAGACCATTAATGACTTGGTATGCAATTGGCTTCGAGAAGCGCAGCTCCTGGCTTCCCGTCTTGATCCGCAGCTCGCCGTTCTCGACCGCGACTGCATCTGATCCGCTGATTCTCAATCGAATGGCGTCTGGGCTTGCACCCGGGGCAACTTCATAGTCGTATTCAAGTCGGGCGTCTTGTCCGTAGTAGACAAGGTCGATTCCCGGATAGATTTCCCGATAACGGACCCGGCCAAAGCTGGGCACATCGGTGTATTGCCTTTTTCCCTGCAAAGGATAGTAGTAGTTGCGTCGGGTCGCTTGCTCTTCTTCGGGGTCGATCACCGGGCGAGCGTTTGCCGACACCGCGGTTAGACTTACCCAACTGCCTTCCCCTGACGCCCAGGAGATAGCTCCCCGGCGGTCCAACTGTAGTTCTGTCTTTCCAGAATGGACCAGGAACGCAGCATCCCGTCCCGCCTGACCTGCATTACGTTCAAACTGGAGCGGAGGCCTGGAAGCCAAAAAAGACTTTGAAATAGCGGGTTGTTCGCGCAAATCAGAAGCGGATAACAATGCAGGAAAGAACAAGCTTAGAAAAAGGGCCCGGCCGAACGGCATTTCTCAACCTCCGCAGCTCTGGATTTTACATCGAACTCCGATCCTTTTCTTTCATTGAAAGAGCTTTTTAAGCGGTGATTTGGCCCGTGAGTCTTTTCGATACATCCTGCAGCGAAATAAAACACTGCAAGAAATCCTTCTACTCCGTTCTTACTTCAGCTACCACCGCGGCCCCATTGTTCAAGGACAGGAACCGTGATTCCTTTCTTCAGCGCGCAGCAGCAGTACCCTCCCAACTGCTGTTCCCGACTGCTGCGTGACTATGGCGGGCCATATTCCGTTTCAAAAAATGAAAGGCGTTTA
>JBAIYI010000116.1:0-2528 GCA_037915955.1 Terriglobales bacterium | reverse complement strand
AACTTCGCGCTGTCGCTTGGTAATTGCCATAAGCGAATTATTTGCGAACTGGCGGCGAATTGTCAACTGAAATTGTGCAAAGAGGGTGCGACGAACCCTATGCAGCAACTTCTCCCCAGGCAGAACGGCGGGGTCAGCGCGCGCCCGCCGTGACGCCCATGGTGCTCAGGATCTCATCCACCGTCTGGATCGCGCGGTCAATTTCTTCCATGGTGTTGTAGAAATGCGGCGAGAAACGGACGCCGGCCTTCGGGCGGAAATCCACCAGCACGTCACGGCGCAGCAGCTCGGCGCAAACTTCCTTCGCATTTGGCATATCGATGGCGACGGTGCCGCCGCGCCGCTCGGGATCACGCGGGGCATTCACGCGCCAGCCACGCTGGTCGGCAAGTTCGATGAGCCGCGCCGTCATGAGCTTTGACTTGGAGCGAATGTTCTCGACGCCGGCTTCGCGGATGATTTTCAATCCCGGCATGGCAGTATAAAAGCCGGGTACGTTTGAGGTCCCCTGCATGAAGCGGAAGGGCTGCTCGGCATATTTTGTTGGGCCGATCTCGAAATCAAACGGATTCTCGTGGGCAAACCACCCGGTGATGGTGGGTTGGAGCTTCTTGGCGAGATCAGGGCGCACATAAAGATATGAGGTTCCTGCGCCGCCACAAAGCCATTTGAGTACGCCGCCAACGGCGAAATCGGCGTTGAGCGCCTGCACGTCCAGCGGAACGTTCCCGAGAGACTGGAATGCATCCACCACCACAAGCGCGCCCACGCGGTGCGCCTTTTCGATGATCGGCTGCAGTTCCTTGATATAAGAGCTGCGAAAGACCACGTGCGAGATGGGGACAAGCAGAGTTTCTTCGTCGATGGCCTCCAGGATGCGCTCGGTGGGGACGTGAACTCCATCGTCGGTCTTGACCATGTGGACACGGGCCCCGCGGGCGCGCTGGGCTTCCCAGAAATACATGATCGATGGGAAATTCATGTCACTGTAAACGATCTTGTTGCGGCGGCCACTGAAATCGAAGCAGCTTGCGATCACGGCCTGGCAGCTGGTCACGTTGAGCTGCAGGCTCACGGTGCCGGAAGGCGCGTTCATGATGGCGCCGATGGCGTCGCCCACTTCCTGCGCCATGGTCCACCACTCCTCTTCCCACGCGCGCACGCCGCGGCTGGCCCATATATCACAGTAGGCCCTGGCGGAGTCATAGACTCCGCGCGGCATGGCGCCCAGCGAGTTGCTGATCATGTAGGTGGTGCGTTCGAGGATGGGGAACTCGGAACGGAAGCGAAGGAGCGTGTCGGTCATGGCTGAAAGTTTAGCGCATTCGGGCGGGCAATGCCCGCGTGAAGCATTCAGCACTCGGCAGTCAGCGCTCAGCCCCTAACCATCTTTCTCGAGAGCACCGCAGAATTGATCGCAGAAGCTTTTCGGCACATTCTTTGGAAAGAATGGCGACAAAAGTATGACTTGTTTGGGAGAAATGAGGATGCTCCGGGGCCGAATGCTGTCCGCTGAGCTAAATGCAATTTGCAAGTAACGAAAAATATCTGTTCTCGTGACACACATTGGCCTTCACAACACGCCACAAGATGCTATATTTCGCATCGTTGAGATGAAAAGAGCGAGATGAAAAAAGCCACTTCTGGTTCCTCCGGCAAGCTGGGACTGCTCTCGCTTGCGGCGGCAACTTACTTCATGGTCTCCGGCGGCCCGTACGGAGTTGAGGAACTGGTCCAGGATTCGGGCTATCGTACTGCCCTGCTGATCATCTTCCTGATCCCGCTGATCTGGGCACTGCCCACCGGCCTGATGGTAGGCGAGCTTTCGGCGGCGCTGCCGGAAGAAGGCGGGTTTTACGTGTGGGTGCGGCGCGCCATGGGACCATTCTGGGGATTTCAGGAAGCATGGCTCTCACTGGTGGCCAGCATCTTTGATATGGCCATCTACCCGACTCTCTTCGTCGCCTACATGGGAAGGCTGTTTCCCACGGCGACAGCGGGCTGGCGCGGCGTGGCCATTGCCGGCGCGCTGGTGGTGGTCTGCATGTGCTGGAACCTGTTCGGCGCAAAGGCGGTGGGTGAAAGCTCTGTGGTCGTGGGCGTGCTGCTGCTCAGTCCGTTTGCACTGGTCACGGCATTTGCGCTGGCACGACATGTAAACCCCGTAGCGGTTCCGGGAGTGAAGGGCGATCTGCTGGCCGGAATCCTGGTCGGGATGTGGAACTACATGGGCTGGGACAATGCTGCGACGGTAGCAAACGAAGTTGAGAATCCGCAGCGGAATTATCCGCGCGTGATGCTGCTGGCCCTGCTGGCCATTTTTCTTTCCTACGCGTTGCCGGTTGCGGCGGTATGGTCCACGCACATTCCGCCGGATGTGTGGAGTAATGGAAGCTGGGCCGCGATTGCGACCATGGTGGTTGGCCCGTGGCTGGGCACAATCCTGGTCTGCACGGCGATGCTGGCTGAGTTCAGCTCGTTCAACTCACTCGTGCTTTCCTACACGCACCTGCCGGTTGCGATGGCAG
>JBAIYI010000628.1:0-13538 GCA_037915955.1 Terriglobales bacterium | reverse complement strand
CGGGGATCGCCGAGTCTCTAAACCTGATGCGGCCCAAGCACCTGCCGCGCCGCGATTATATGTACATTATAGGCGAAGAAAAGGCGTCCCGCAAAGCAAAAACGCGCTCTGCCTGTGGAAAAGCACACTCAAAACAAAAAAGCTCCCGGAAGCCGGGGAAACTTCCAGGAGCATCTCAGCGGGGAGAAAGATCAGGAGTTGCTGCTTACCATGATTTCAGAGAGACCTTGTCGAGCCAGACCATGTAATCGTGCTGCGCGGAATCACCGTCCATCTGGAAGGCGACATCCAGCATGCTGGCGAAAACGGTCTTCCCGTAGTAGGCCTTATTGACGTAGTGCTTCACACCGTCAAGCGTGATAGAGACGAAGTAATTCTTCGAGCTGTCACGCTTAAACTCCCAGGTCAGGTGGTGCCACTTGTAGGCCGTCGGGGCGCCACAGTAGATCCCTGTTTTGCGCCAGGTGGCGTACCTGGTGTCCCACACGTCCCAATCATGATGGTTCTTGATGCTGCACTGCGTACCGTAAATGAACTTCTTGCTTCCGTTGGCCTGGTTTGAATCGAACTCCAGCGTCTGAGCGTACTGCGGCGTCTTGATATAGAAGTAAACGTCGTAAACGTGGTGCGTGAGCGAGTTCGCCGCGCCGAGTTGCTTCCACCACAGCGCATCGGAGTAAGGAGTGCTGCCACCCAGCCAGAACTTTGCTGACTTGCCGGTAATGGAGGGCGAACTCTGGAACTGCGTCATGGAATGAGGAGCGGACGGACCGGCTCCGCCGGATCCGGCGCAGGTTGAGCAGCTCTGCCAGCCGGTCATCGCCTGGATGTTGGACTTGGTTTGCTGTGCCTGCCCACTTACGGCACTGAGGGTGAACACCGCCGCCAGGGCGAATGCATACAAGATTGCGAAACGGGACTTTGCGATTTGAGCCATTTTCTTATAACTCCAGGGGTAGTTTTTCATCGTGCTTCGACTTGCCTTTGTCGATCGCCGCGCAGGCACACTTCCAGCGTGCGCGGTAGATGTGGCCGCGATGGGGGACGGCGGTCTTACAGATCTGGCCTCGCCTGTGCCGGGCCAGTCACCGCCTTCGCGCTACCAGTACGTGAGTTTCACGTTGTCGAGCCAGACGTGGTATCCGTGCATGGCGTAGTCGCCATCCATCTGGAATGCAACGTCCAGCATGGACGCACTCACCGGTTTCCCGTAATAGGAGCGGTTTACGTAGTGCGTCACGCCGTCAAGCGTGAGGGAGACGAAGTAATTCTTGCTTCCGTCGCGCTTGAAGTTCCACGTCAAGTGGTGCCACTTGTACGCGGAGGGGGCATGGCAGGGAATGCCGGTGGGGCGCCAGGCGTTTCCCTTTGTGTCCCAGACATCCCAGTCTCCGCGATTGCGGATATTGCACTGGGTGCCGAAAATGAACTTGATGTTCCCGATCGCCTGGTTATTGTCGAACTCCAGAGACTGGGCATACTGCGGAGTGGTCAGGTAGAAATCCACGTCGTACCGCAGATGAGTGGCGGTGTTGTGTGCTCCAAGCTGTTTCCACCACAGCGCGTCCGAATAGGGCGTTTTACCGCTGATGGAAAACCTTGCCGAGTGACCGCTCAGAGAGGGCGACGCCTGGTTCTGCACCAATGAGTAACTCGCGGCTGGGCCGCTGGCGCCGATGCCCGCACACACTGTGCAGCTCTGCCAGCCGGTCATGGTCTGGATGGCTGTTTTGGTGGTCTGCGCCGACATGACGGCTGCTGCGAACATCAGACCGAAGACCAGCACTGCGCTTCTGTTTACGAGAGTCTTCATTGGAACAATTACTCCAGATCAAAATTGTCTTGGTTTGTTTTTCGCCCGGTCATTACCGGTGCGAACGTTGCAATCTAAAGAGCGTTCTACTCCGCCTCAATCGTTTTTTCAGGGCTGCTGAAAAAAGCCTTATGACCGGATTAGTAGAGTAGTAGGGCCGGCTCTTAGTTCGCGCTCTGCGGTCGCAACTGCAGAGCCGGCCTGTTCATCGCGACGCCTGATGTTGAATGCAAATGGCGCCGCAATCGCGTGCCCGCCGGGGGAGTGCGGGCGCTGCCGTGCGCGTATTTCCTACCAGGCCTTCAGGGTGAGTTTGTCCACCCAGATCTGGTAATCGTGCATGGCGTAATCTCCGTCCATCTGGACGGCGACATTCAATTCATTGGCTCCGGAGGAGCGAGCATAATTGCTGCGGTTCACGTAGTGCGTTACGCCGTCCAGAGTCACGCTCACAAAAATAACCTGCGAGCTGGTCCGCTTTAAATTCCATGTCAGGTGGTGCCACTTGTAGGCCGAGGGCATGTTGCAGGCGATTCCTGTGTGGACCCAGCGAGCATTGGCGTTGTCCCATATATCAAACTGGGCGCCGTTGCGGATATTGCACTGCGTGCCAAAAATGAACTTCTTCGATCCATTGCTCTGGTTCACGTCGAACTCGAGAGCCTGCGCGTACTGCGGAGTCTTCAAGTAGAAGTACAGGTCATAGGTGAAGTTCGCGGTCGAGTTGTGCGCCCCGAGCTGCTTCCACCACAGCGCGTCAGAGTAAGGGGTGCTGCCGCCTACGCTGAACCGGGCAGAGCGGCCGTCCAGAGATGGGGAGGCCTGGTTTACAACTAACGAGTAGGTCGCCACGGGACCGCTGGCGCCGATGCCGGCGCAGACGGTGCAACTGGCCCAGCCAGTCATCTGATCGATGTTAGAAAAGGTCACCTGTGCCGCGGCAGGTGTACGGGCCGCGAGCGCAAACATTACGCAGAGGGCGATTGCGAAAATATTCAGCTTGATTTTGTTTCCGAGCATCTCTCTCTGTTTTCTCCAGGGGATTTTTTGTCGTGCTCTTTTTCGATTTTTCGGTGGCCCGATCTGTCCCGGGCAGGTTCGAAAGTATCGAGCCATCAACTCTGGCTCAACCTTTTTTCCTGAGTACCTGAAAAAAGCCGGACGAGAGGATTAGGGGTGTTTTAAGGTTGGGGTACTACCGCAAAATACTGAAGGGCGGCTCGTAAGCCGCCCTTCACCTTAGAGTGCAAGGTTCTTTTTCAAAGCACGCAGCGTAGCGCTGCTACCACGCCGTGAGCGTCACCTTATCCAACCATGTGGAATAGGGTTGCATCGTGGAATTGCCATCCATCTGGAAGGCAACGTCAATCTCGTTGAGGTTTTGCAGCTTTGCCGACGAGGTCCGGTTGATATAGTGCGTCACCCCATCATAGGTAAACCCAATGAAAATGGTGCTGGTAGCCGTGCGTTTGAACTCCCACGTCAGATGGTGCCAGACGAAGGCACTGGGCTGCGCACACGGAACTGAGGTGGGTTTCCAGCTCAGGGTGGCGTTGTCCCATGTGTCCCAGGTCTTGTGGTTCCTGATGCTGCACTGGGTCCCGAAGATGAAGTGGTGAACGCCGTCTCCCTGGTTTACGTCGAACTCTAAGGTCTGCGCGTTTTGCGGGGTGGTGAGATAGAAGTAGAGATCGTATTTGAAGTTCGACTTAGTACTATCGGCCCCAAGCTGCTTCCACCACAAAGCGTCAGAATAGGGGACGGTTCCGCTGATATTGAACCTGGCAGAGTTGCCGTCAAGCGATGGCGAAGCCTGGTTCTGCATCATCGAGAACGTCGCTGAGGGTCCGCTGCCTCCTGCTCCGGCGCAGACCGTGCAGCTTTGCCAGCCAGTCATTTCTTCAATTTTGCTGTGAACCACGGCGGTGGACGGCGGGGTCGGGAGCGGTGTTGGGGTCGGTGACGGAGTTGGCGTGGGGGTTGGGGTTGGCGTGGTTCCGCTTACAGTGAGAGTCAGTGCGGCTTTGAAAACCGCGCCGGTCGAATCCCACGCCTGAACAACGACATTGTGCTTGGCCTGGGTCATCGCGATGGACGTGCTGATGCTGGCCGCACTAGTCGCGTAAACGCTTACGTTATCTACGTAAATCTTCATCCCGGTGATCTTCGAGGAAGAAGTGGCCGAAGCTACGAATTTGACGGGAGAGGTGACGGTGGCGCCGTTAGCCGGGAACTCACGGTAACCTCGGCGAAAGCTGCCGATCCCAGCGACAGCAGCAGACAGAGGGCGAGTGACAGGTTCTTTGCCTTCATAAAAACTCCAAAAATTGAATGTTCCTGGGGCCGTACTGCAACTGCTCGCCGCCAACCTGCACTCTTGCGGTGCACCGGGCGCCGTAACTCATGGCTAAAAGCGGGGGACTTACACAGCAGGGAGCGGGGGGCTCCCTGCCTGCGCTCATGGAGCGCCGATCAATACAACCTGCTTACCACTCGATCAGCGAGACTTTGTCCAGCCAGACGGAATAGGCGTGCATGGCATAGTCGCCATCCATCTGGAAAGCCACATTGATTTCTTTTGCGCTGGAGGCTCGCGCGTTGGTGGAGCGGTTCAGGTAATGAGTGACTCCGTCATAGGTGAAGCCAACGAAGATGACCGCCGTCGAGGTACGCTTGAATTCCCACGTCAGGTGGTGCCAGACGAAGGCGGTTGGGGGAGCGCGGGCGATGCCGGTGGTTACCCATTTGGCATTGGCGTTGTCCCACGTGTCAAAGGTGTGGTCGCCGCGGGGGCTGCACTGGGTGCCGAAGATGAATTTGTGCAGGCCGTCCGACTGGTTCACATCGAACTCAAGCGCCTGCGGGTAATTTGAGTTCGTGAGATAGAAGTAGACGTCGTACTTGAAATTCGACTTGGTGTTGTCGGCACCCAGCTGTTTCCACCACAGCGCGTCAGAGTACGGAGTGGTTCCGCTGATGCTGAACTTCGCTGAAGCGCCGTCCAGCGATGGCGAAGCCTGGTTCTCGATCATCGAATACGTAGCCACCGGGCCATTGGCTCCAATGCCGGCACAAACGGTGCAGCTGGACCAGCCGGTCATCTGGTCGATGTTGCTCTTGACCACCGCGGTTGAGGGAGGCGCGGGAAGTCCGGGAGCAGGGGTGGGAGTCGGCGTCGGAGTAGTTCCGCTAACGGTGATCGTCAGCGCCTGCTTGAAGACCGCGCCGGTGGAATCCCAGGCCTGGACGACGACGTTGTGTTTCGCCTGAGACATTGCGACATACGCATCAATCTTGGCCGCCGAGGTGCTGTACGCGCTTACGTTATCCACGTAGACCCGCATTGCGGTTATGGGGGACGTTGAGGTTGCGGAGGCTACCACGTGCACCGGCGACCCTACAGTGGAGCCGTTGCCAGGAGAACTGACCGTAACGCCGGCAAAAGAAGCTGCCGCCAGCCCAAAACTCACGGTCAAGAGGCGAAGAATGTGTATCACGTATCCCTCCATCGAACTAAGTCATTAATTCTGTCGAGGGAGAAAGTACGGGTTCATCTACTCTGCTTGGATAAGGGTGGCACCTAGGAGAAGCAGGTTTTGAAACCTAACACTTCTTAATGGCTCTAAAGTGCAATGGCCGGCAGTACAGGTTCTATCTTGGAGGATGAGAAATCAGGCCACGGAGCTTTGCACGTTCCGGACTTCGTCGGCCGGAGTGCTCGCTCCAGAATGGATTTTGTGAATAATGTACAGCGGCCGGCGGCGCACTTCATCGTAAATACGGCCGATATATTCCCCGAGAAGCCCGATACACAGAAGCTGAACGCCGCCAATAAACAGGATCGCGACTGTGTTCAGCTCAAACGCAAGGAAAATGCTCGTGCCGAAAAAGGCATGGAGCACTGACGCCAGCATCAACAGGAGTGCCAGCCCAATCGCCAGTCCACCAACCGCCAGCCCCAACCGCAACGGCTTGTAGCTGAAGCTGAAGATGGCGTCCATTGCGTATTTGAAGAGCCTGATGAAAGTCTGCTTCGGCTCACCGGCGGCCCGGTCGGCACGGTCGTAAGTGACGAACGCGGTCGGAAAGCCTACCCATGCGCGGATTCCCGGCAAGTAGCGATTCCCTTCCTGAAGGCGATTGATGGTGTCCACCACCTGGCGGTCGAGGAGGCCGAAAATGCCCGCATTGAGGGGGATGGGAAAATCCGATACCCAGCGCATGATGCGGTAGAAGAGGGGAAAAAGTTTGCCACGGACTCCCTTCTCCGCGCGACTGGTGCGCTCCGCAATTACGACCTTCGCACCGTCTTCCCATGCGCGCACCATCCTGGGCACCACTTCAGGCGGGTCCTGGAAGTCGCCGTCCATCAGCGCCACGGCTTCGCCGCGGGCGACGTTCAATCCCGCGGTTAGGGCTGCCTGATGCCCGAAGTTCCGAGAGAGTTCGACCACCGTCACGTGAGGGTCTTGCCGCTGAAGTTGCATCAGCAGCAGCAGAGATGAATCCCGGCTGCCATCGTTAACATAGACGACTTCCCAGTCCAGCCCGGTGCTCTCGAGAGTGGCCTCAAGCGCCGCATGGAAGCGCGTGACATTTTCTTCTTCGTTATAAATCGGCACTACAACGGAAAGCATGGTTGGGTGACTCGAGAAAGTAGCTTGGTTGAACAACTCAACGTCACGCGCACAAACACCCGGACTATGCGGCTTCATCTTCCTGAACGGCACGTTTCACAACAACGTCGATGGGCTTCTCCAGACGGCGGCCTGCCGTGACATCGGGCCGGCCGATGCTGTAATAATTCAGCCCGGCCGCTTCCATTTGAGCCGGCTTGAAGAGATTGCGGCCATCCACAACGATGGGATAACGCAACAGCTTCTTCAAGCGCGCGAGGTCGAGCGCACAGAAGTCCTCCCACTCGGTCAGAACCAGGCAGGCATCCGCGCCCTGGACTGCCGAATAAGGATCTGCGGCAAACTTCACCGCTCCCTCAGGCAGTTCCTGTGTGGCGCGCTCCATGGCAGCCGGATCGTATGCAGTTATGCTGCAACCTTCCTTCAGCAGCGCCTTCACGATCCACATCGCCGGTGACTCACGAATATCATCCGTACCGTTCTTAAAAGCGAGTCCGAGCACGCCGAGCTTCTTGCCTTTCAACGTCCAGAGCGCCTTTTTCACCTTGCGGAGGAAACGGATGCGCTGTTCGTCATTTACTTTTACGATTTCGTCGAGCAAGCCGAACGGATATCCGTTCTCACGCGCCACAGCACGGAAGGCAAGCAGGTCCTTGGGAAAGCACGACCCGCCATAGCCAACACCGGGACGGAGGAAGCGTCGCCCGATACGCGAATCGCTGCCCAGACCTTCGCAGACCTGTTCCACATCTGCGCCCACCGCCTCGCATACCGAAGCCACCGCATTGATAAAGGAAATCTTCATGGCCAAAAAGGCGTTGGAGGCATGCTTGATCAGCTCTGCGCTCTTGGCGCTGGTGTGAATGAGCTTGGCCTTGCAGGGACTGGTCACTGGTCCCGGAATGATGTCTGCGCGTTTGTAATAACTGCCATCCACCAACGGCTTGTATGCTTCTTGCACCAGAGCAGCGCAGCGTTCCGAGTCAGTGCCGACCACAATGCGATCCGGGTAGAGGAAATCGGCAACGGCGGTGCCTTCGCGGAGGAACTCAGGGTTTGACGCAACATCGAACAGCTCCGCTGTGGCGCCATTCAGCAGCATGATCTTGCGAATCCAGCCGTTCGTGTAAACCGGAACCGTGCTCTTTTCTACAATTACCTTGTAATCGTCTATGGCTACGGCAATTTCTTTGGCCACGCTTTCCACGTAGGAAAGGTCCGCGTCACCATCTTCCTTGGGCGGGGTTCCCACGGCAATGAAAATCATCTGGCTGCGCCGCACGGCTTCCGCCAGGTCACCGGTAAAGCTCAGGCGCTTACCGCGATGACGCTCCAGGAGCTCTGGAAGAAACTTTTCATGAATAGGGCACTCGCCCTTCTGCAAAGCTGAGAGTTTTTGATTGTCATTATCGACCAGCACAACATCATGGCCAAGCTCAGCAAAACATGCGCCGGCGACAAGTCCCACATAACCTGATCCGACAACTGCGATTTTCATCCCTGGGTCCCCGATATCAACGAAATAGGCGCTTCACCAACCCTGTGCTTGAGCAGGTAAGTGACAGAGCTGCACTGAAAAACTTGGATGTGAGAACTGCTGCTAGAGATGTCAGTTAACATCTGGTAAACACCCCGGAAGTTGTTGAAACCTTGTGACCAAACGCTTCTGAGAGCTCCTGCTGAAGAACTCTTGCTACCTCTCATCGGCAGCTCCTTCAAGCCGAACAAATTCAGAGTCACAGCTGATTTCAAGAGGCTGTGACTCTGGGTTACATCGCAGGACCTTCCCTCACGGCAACAACCCGTAAACGTCAAGCTCCCCTGCTGCCCCGAGATAAACGTGACCATTGGCGACTGTAGGAGAAGTAAATTTCAGGGCCTTTCCGGCGGTGTCGCGACTACCTGCCTGAGAGCTGTTGTACAGCTCATGGAGATCGGTGGCGGAGTAAGCGTGCAGCACAGCCGGCCCTGCCGTGTTCACGCCGCCCTCTGGAGTGCCTCCCACATAGGCGTGCAGATCCAGGGTCCAGACGATGCCAGAGGTCCCGTTGGCGGAAATCATGGGCGAGGTGCCCGGATAAAGGAATGTCTCACTGGTACTGGCCGTAGGAGCGCTTGAGAGAAGGCCGCTGGAAAAAGTAAACAGATGCAACGGTTCATTCACTTCGCCTATATAAAGGAAGTTCTTCCATGCGGCCGGGGTGGCGAAGAGTCCATTCGTCGGCTCAGGGTGGCCGACGGCGATGGTCTGGACGTCGTGATTTGTGGTGCTACTGAACTTGCCCATGTTGCTGCGATTGATGCTGTAGATTTTCCCGTCTTTGCCGCCGACGATCACCAGTGACGGAGCAGCTGCGCCGCTCTGTGTGGGGGGAAGGATGGGTCCAGCTGCGCCCAGATCGAGGTCATCCGAGGTCAGGGTGGCCTGGTCAAAGGGAGTGAAATAATCGAGCTTAACCAGGGCGCCGGACTGAAGCGCCAGCTTCAGCACGGTGTTCCCCGCATCGGGCCCACCGCTGTTTAGATCGAAAGCGCCGTTCCCAGTGGCTATATAGATGTTGTTGGAAGGATCGGCTGCAGGGCCGTCCCCGCTTTGCCAGATTGCAGAAGCGCCCTTGTTCGGGCTGGTGCAGAAGACCGCCACCTGATGGAGGACGTTCGTTCCCGAGGCGCTATACACAAACAGCCAGCCGTTATAGGGCAGGGCGTCTCCATTGGAGCCGTAGGCGATGTAAACGTTGCCGTTGAGAAGCAAGAGCGCAGGCCGCTGCAGGTGCTGGCCCGGCACGAACGGCACGCGGCCGTTCGTGGCAAGCGCGGGATAGCTCCCCGGCACTGAACCCTGGATTTTGATGGGGCCGCCAAACTTCTCCGCTCCAGAGGTGAGGCTCAGCGCATGCAGGCGGTGCACGATTACGCCGTTCTCACGAGTGGAAACGGCCACATAAAGGGTACTTGTCGTTTTGTCGATCGCCGGCGTGCTGCTGATGCTGATCTCCGGCGAAATCAGACCGTTTGAAGGCTTCGCAATCGTCGTGATCCCGGCGGTCGGGTTGATGAAGCTGCGCTTCCACAGCGGCGAGGTGGTTCGCCCGTCCGCGTCGAAGGCATACACGCTGGCATGCTCCGTGGCCACAAAAACCACATTTCGCTTCACACTGTTGATGGTCAGGTTGGCCATATAGAGCGGCTGTGCGTAGATCTGGCCGTCCACCGTTCGCGAAAAGAGTTTTCCGAAGGTGCTGGTCTTCACCGTGGCCGAGGTTAGCGCATATTCCTGAAGGTTTACTCCGCTGCGAAACTTGTCACCGTGGTAGGTGAACATTCCCGGGTAGTCAGTAACCCAGACAGTCGCGCTTCCGATCACAGTCGGCGCAGCAACGCTTTTGGCCGTGATCTTGTGCGTGCCTTTCACGGATGGAGAGTGATACAGGCCGGCTGAGGAAATAGTACCGACTGTGGAGTTTCCTCCGGTGATTCCGTCCACCGCCCAGACGACGGCAGTGTTGGTGGTGTTGGAAACCGTAGCTTTGAACTGTTGCGATTGGGTCAGGGTGAGAGGCGCTCGAGCGGGTTTTACCGAGACGGTCACGGCTGCCAAAGCGGTTACCGACCATAGAGACACCAGGGCACAAAGCAGGAAGCGGGCGAAATGGTGGGATTTCATAGAGAGGTCCTGCTGGTTTGGAGTCAGATCAACGTTGACCGGGATGCTGGAAGTAAGGTGAAATTCCGCAGGATTTCACGCTTCATGCGTTCTGTTTCAGTATGCTGCAATGAGGCCTGGAAAATGCTCGCGAAAAGTCTTCTGGTAATTGCCATCTTCTACACGGCCCTGTGCGTTTATGCCTTCGTGGCCTCGGATGGCCTGATCTTTCAGGCCCAATCTTCCACTTACCGCGACACTCCCGAAATCCTGAAAGTGCGCTCAGCGACAGGAAAGATGATTTCCGTCCTGTACCTGCACAATCCCGCGGCTCAATACACGCTCCTGGTCAGCCATGGAAATGCCGAAGACCTGGGAGATGATCGCGACTGGCTGGAGCTTCTGCGCCGTACAGGTTTCAGTGTGTTCGGATACGATTACGAAGGCTATGGCACCAGCGAAGGTAAGCCAACGGAAAAGTCTGCCTACGCTGACGAACTCGCCGCTTACCAGTACCTGGTAGGCACTCTGCAGGTACCGCCAGATCGGGTAATCATCATGGGAAGGTCCGTGGGGACAGGGCCGGCAATTTATCTGGCTGCACGCCGTCCCTCAGCAGGATTGATCTTGCAAAGTCCGTTTCTCTCAGCCTTCCGCGTGCTCACGCATGTGCCCATCCTGCCATTCGACAAGTTCCCCAACTACCGTGAGATTCGGCACGTGCGCTGCCCGGTGCTGATCCTGCATGGCAGCGCGGACAGTATCATCCCGCCATGGCACGGCGAGAAACTATTCCAATTGGCGAACAGTCCCAAGCAGCTTGTGTTGCTGGAGAAGGCCGGCCACAATGACGTCGGATTTAGTGCGCGTCCAGCCTACCTGGCGGCGATAAAGTCTTTCCGTGACCAACTACCGCGGCCCATCGAAGCTGCTTCAAAGCCGTAAAGGGACAGTCCGGAAGATTAGGAGCTTCTTAAATCTGCGATAGCCTGAGACCTTAAGCGGAGTACGCAACCGGTGGGTTCTGCTATATAGTATCCGGCTACCCTGGAGGAATCCTGTTTTGCGGCTGCCGGCGAGAACTCGAGTTGAAACCGGGGCAGTACACTTTACGGTTGGGTGTTCTGGACCGCAAGACGAACTTCATTGGCACGCTCAGCACCCTGGTCAGGGTGCACTGATGAGAGAGACACGCTGATGACTGTTCGGTGCTCTTAATAGGCGGGAGCGGAGGTTTCTCATGTTCCGAATCGGCTTTGCAAAAGCAATCATCCTTGCAGGTTTGCTCGCCGGCGTGAGAGTTGTTTACGGGGTTCAACAATCGCAGGACCAGCCGGCGTTCCACAGCGACCAGACCGTCCGGGCCACCACCCGGCTTGTGGTTGTGGATGTAGTGGCGACCGACTCGCGCGGCGAGCCGGTGAAAGGATTGGAAGCCTCTGACTTTGTCATACAGGAGAACGGGGCCCCCCAGAAGATTGCCAACTTCACCTATCACCATCCGGGCGAGACGGCGCCAGTAGCGCCGCGAAAGCTCGCGCCAGGGGTCATCAGCAATGCTCCTCAAACCGCGTCCAGCAGCTTGAATGTCCTGCTGTTTGACATGGTGAATGGAGATTTTCAGGCGCACGCTTACGGCAAGGATCAATTGCTCAAGTTTTTAAAGGGCGGAAGCGTTGACCGTCCGCTGGCAATCTATGCCATGGAGAGTGACCTGCGGATGCTGCACGATTTCACCGTAGACGGAGCGGCGCTCCAGGCCAGCGTTGAGCAATACCGCATCCCGGTGGCCAGGCTCACCACGCAAAGTCTGGAAGGGATGGCTTCTCCTTTTGGCACGAAAGGCAACTATCACGCAGACGATCGCAGCATTGAATCCACGCTGAACGAGCTGAATGCCCTGGCTAAAGTTCTGGGCGGGTATCCAGGCAGGAAAAACCTGATTTGGCTCTCAGAAGGGTTCCCCCTGGATTTCTTCTCCGGCCAGTTGACGCAAACCAGTGCGGAGATGACTGATAACAAAGACTTCACCAGTTCGAACGGCGTTTCTTCCAAGACAATAGCCGAAAACGCGATGATGACCAATAACTTCGGGGAGAAAGTGAAGAAGGTCGCTGAAGCGCTTATGGCTGCCCAGGTGGCTGTTTATCCTGTGGACGCCTCTGCTTTGGGAAAAGACAGTCGGTCTTCGTCACTGGACACAATGCACGATCTAGCCAGCCGCACCGGTGGCAAGGTTTTCGCTCACACAAACGATCTGGCTGTGAGTCTGGAGTCAGGAGTAAACGACGGATCCACGTACTACACCGTTGAGTATTATCCGGACAACAAAAAATGGGACGGAAAGTTTCGGACCATTCAGTTGAAGACCAGCCGGGCGGGAGTTTCCCTGCGTTATCGTGATGGCTATTACGCTCTGGATCCGGAGAAAATCCGCAAGGACGAGTCGGAGAAAGTAACCGAGGACTACAGCCGCATTCTCAAGTTTGACGCGCCCAGCGTGACCGGAATTCAATTCCAGGCCGCGGTGCTTCCGCCTTCCAAACAGACCGGCAATAAAGTTGTTGTGAACTTTGCCGTGGACCCCCACACCATCAACTTCTCCCATCGCGACGACGGATTGGAACATGCGCTCCTGCACTGCACCGTCTGGGCGTACGGAAAAGACAAGAACAAACCGATCCAGTCCAACAATGACGCCACGCTGGCCGATGTGAAACCCGAGGTTTACCAACAGATCTTGAAGAGTTATTTCCCCTGCAAGCAGCAGCTCGATCTTTCCGCGGGCACCTACACGCTTAAGCTCGGCGTGCTGGACCGCAACAGCAATCGCATGGGCACGCTTACGACAAGCGTGACTGTGCCATGATTGAGCTTTTGTCCAGGGTTTCAAATGAAAATTCGTAACGGGAACAACCATCTATGCTGCTCAAGAAAATGCGCTCTACTGTTGTGATCGCCATTTTAACTGTGGGTACTCTTGCCTCCCAGCAACAGCAGCCCACCCTGCACTCTGATGACGTTGTGCGCGCCAACACCCGTCTGGTGGTTGTGGACGTGGTGGCGACGGACGGACATGGGCAGCCGATGAAAGGACTTAACGCCGGCGATTTCGTTGTCTCAGAAAATGGCCAGCCGCAGAAAATTGCCGAGTTCACGTTTCACCACCCGGGCGAATCGACGGCCCGGCCTGCGCCGAAGCTTGCTCCCGGCGTTATCAGCAACTCACCGCAGATGGCAGCCAGCAGCTTGAACGTACTCCTTTTTGACGTAGGTAATGGCGACTTTCAAGCGCACGCTTACGGAAAGGAGCAGTTGGACAAGTTCCTGCGTGCTGGTCCGCTGGGGCAGCCTCTGGCGATCTATGCAATGGAGAACGAACTCCGGTTGCTGCACGACTTCACTCGCGACGTGGACGCGTTGCGCACCAGTGTAGAACAGT
>JBAIYI010000010.1:0-4314 GCA_037915955.1 Terriglobales bacterium | reverse complement strand
TGAAATGTAGATTGTTCCCCGGACTTAATCCCCTCTTATCAGGGAGCTCTCATGACACTGGCACGCCGAGGTGTGCTGGCATGGCTATTTGTATGTGCTGTTGCCGCGCTCGCATGGGCGGGTGATTCGCCATTTCGCGAACCCGCCCTGCTGGTCCGCCCATCACCGGGAACCCGTTCTCAGCTTCCAATCCCGGCCGGCGAAAAAGTGGTTGATTTCGACGTCTGGTCCTTCGGCCCGGAAGCGGCGATCCTTGTTCGAGCAGCCAATGGCGCGCACAGAGTCTTGCTTTGGGAGATTGGGACCGCGGAGGCCCGCGATGCCCAGTTTGACATTCCGCAAGATTTCCAGCCCCGTTCACTGGCCTGCCATCCTGCAAAACGGACCATTTACCTGAGCGGAAAGCGGGGGGCGCAATACATCATCGCCGCTTTCGAGTTCAACGCCGGGAAATGGCAGGGAAGCACGATCTACTCATCGCAACGAGAGTTGCGCCGGCTGCTGGTCTCTCCGCGGCCGTTCGCCGTGGCTTACGATCAGAACGCGCAGCGTTCAATCTCATCCCATCGAATCATCTTTGGCGCACGCGCTCCCAACGGCGCCTGGGGCGTGCGCACGATTACCGAAGATGGGAAACGCGATTACGAAATTATCGGGCCGGAAAAGAACTCCGGCATGCTCGATAAAGATGATGACGCGCCGCCGAACACAAACCCTGTCCCGTTCGCGCTGCCTTCCGCCTTCCATCCTGCGGGCCATATCCTTCTCTGGGAGGATGCGCAGCGTTGTTTCTCCAAGCTACCTTATGAAGACGACAATTGGGGAAAGCCCGGTGCCATCTCACCACGCGGCCTCTGCGGCGGCTCAGTCACCGTTACTCCCAACGGCACCAGCTTGATTCACTGGCTGCCCAACCAGCCAGGGGTCAGGATCTATTCACTGTCAAAACCACCGCTCACTGCGGCCGGTGATGTCACCTTTCTCTCCACTCCGTCTTCGGTTCCGGACGGCAAGGGCCTGGTTGGTCTGGTCCAATCCGGTACTGCCACGGCTCTTTCCTACGTGCCCATCGATTTGCCGCTGAGCGACGTGTTCAACGCCTGGATGTTTGCCGAGAGCCCGGCCGATCGTGACCTGTTTTCCCAGAATCACGGTCTGCTGCGCGACCTTAACCAAGACCAGCTCTACGAGCTCTACGATTCGGAGTTGTACCAGTGCCAGGGCTATAACTCCTCGGTGCCAACCCGCCCCTACTTTGTAACCACTGATATCTTCTGGGAAGTCTTCTCGGCTGCCTATGAAGGCACGTTTATCGTTCAGGAGAGGCAGCGCGCCATGCCGGTTTTCTGGTTCATGGTGGCGTCTCTCAACAATCATGCGAACGTCCTGCCTGCTGGCAGTCCCTGGATCAAAGTCTTTAAGACGCTCACGGCACTCCGCACGGCCACACCAGCTACCGCAGACCCGGAGCTACAGCGCATTTTCCGCGCCGAGGACCCGGCGATGGCTCCCTTCGGCAAAGAAATGAACTATGCCGACCTGAAGCCCCGCGGGCACTACGCCGCCGAGCCCGAGCTTAGCCGGTACTTCCGCGCCTTCAAATATCTAACCATCGCCTCCGGACTACTGAAGACATCCGAGCTTAGCGCCATGCCCGCGGAAACACGCGATCTCGCGCTCAAATGGATCGGCGCCTATGACGCTTACATCGCGCCCAGTCGTTCTCCGCTGGTCTGGCGACCGGATTCCAAAGCCCCGGATTATGCCCGCCATCCCGGGGAAGAGCCGGCCATCTTCCCGCTCTCCTGGGGCTTCGATAATGAAGTCCTGCTCTCCACCGTCTATCACCGACTCTGGCCTGCGGCTGAGCAGATCACCGGCCCAAATGGGCCCAGGCTCCTCGCTTCCGGCATGGATGTTCCCGCCGCTCTGGGTAGTTCGTTCGCGCGCAGTCTGCTGCAGCCCGAGATTGCCAAGTATCCGCCGCTGGCTGCCGCGCTCGATTCGCTCAGTAAGCGCTTCAACCAGTCGCGCACCACGATCTACGACGATTGGATTTCATCGCTCGCCATCCAGTGGGCAGATCACGCGGTTTTTCCCGGCGAATCAGAAACGCCGAAGCTCTGGACGGCCAAGCGCCTGCAAACCGGCCTGGCTTCATGGAGCACGCTGCGGCACGCCACCGTGCTGGTGAATGAGCGGACGGAAGCCGAGTGCGGTGAAGGCGGCTTCGAATGGATCGAACTCGCGCCGCCGCGCGGCTACGTGGAGCCTGATCCGGAAACGTTCTCTGCTATCGCCGGCCTGTTTGATCATCTTGCAAAAGTCGTCGCAAGCTCGCCCGCCAGCTGGTCTGGAGCACTGGCAGAGGATCAGAAACAGAATGGCAAGGCCGACCAGTCACTGCGGGAAGGAGTTTCGCGCCGCCTGAACGATTCCGCGCAGAAGGCCCGGCTCTTTGCGGCCATGGCAGGCAAGGAATTGCGCAATGAGGCGCTCACCGACCAGGATTATCAGGAGATTCTGTACGTAGGCCGAGCGGCGGAGCACAACTTTCTTGTCTTCAACAGCCTGGCGAAGAAAGATTTTGGGCTGTCAAATCCCGATCCCATGCCCAAGACGGCAGACGTGGCCGCCGGTCCGGAAATGTTCTTGCAGGCTGCGGTGGGCAGGCCCATGGAATGGGACCAGGTGGTGCCGTTCTTCGGCAGAAAAGAGATCGTAAAAGGCGCTGTCTATTCCTACTATGAATTTGCCAGTCCGCGGCCCATCACCGATGCTGACTGGCTGAAGCAGCTGCGCGCGCACAAACATCCGCAGTGGATCCAGCCATTTGTTTCCGGGAGCAATCTGTCGTGTCCGGCAAAATCTCCCTTCTAGTTCTTGCCGTAATAGCATTGCTGCCGGTCCCCGCTGTAGCGCAGTTCATCGACGCGGGCCCCAGGCTCATGTTCACCGGTGACATTCTGCTTTCCCGCAATGTGGAAGTTGAACTCGCGGCGGAGAAGTCTTCTCCATGGCGCGACCTGCAGCCACTTTTCCTGGCGGCTGATTTTATGGGCGGAAACCTGGAAGGCGCCGTGGGTCCGCCAGCGAGCTGCGAGCCGGGGAAATCTCCCTGCTTCGCGGTCGCTGAGTCGCGGCTGGACTATCTGGCATCTGCTGGTTTTAAGGCCTTGTCGATCGAGAACAATCATGCAGGCGACCTCGGCGAGCCCGGCCGTGGGCGAACATCTTTTGCGCTCGAGCAGAGAAACATTGTTCCGCTCAACCTGCGCGACTCGCCGCAGTTCCTGCGGATAAAAGGCATCACCGTCGGCTTTGTCACGCTTAACATGGTGGATTCGGGCAGCACTAACCATCCACTCCCATCGATCGAACTCGCACAGAAGTTGCGGCTCGCTCATCAATTGTCGAACCTGGTAGTAGTCTCCATTCATTGGGGAACCGAACTCATGGACTGGCCTTCGCCGGCGCAACGGCAGCAGGCGGAGTGGCTGGTTGCACATGGCGCTGATCTGGTCCTCGGCCATCATCCTCACGTGGTGCAAGCTCCCGAATGCGTTGCTGGTAAGCCGGTATTTTTCTCGCTTGGCAATCATTTGTTCGACCAGAAATATCCTGAAACCAAAACCGGCATGATCGCCGATTGCCGCATTGATCGGGGTAAGCTGGTGTGCGGAGCGCTGAACACGCATGCTCGCGCTGCATCCTTTCGTCCGGAACTCGCCGGATCTGATCAGCGAACCGCGCAGGCTCTGGCATCATGCACACCGGAACTGAGAGCCGACCTCAAAGTGACTGGCCAACTCATCCGCCCGGAGCCATGGAAGCCACGCCGCGCTCAACACGGCACCGCGCTTTCCGGTTGGAAGCGCGGCCGCCAGCTCTGGGCAACCCCTGTACGCGAATTGCTGAGCATCGAAAGCGAACACCTTGCTGGAGCTAATGGGCCGGAATTTCTGATCACTCTGGAACGGCATTTTTCGCCAATCGATAAAGAGAACGCTGTGCGCCCTTACGTCTATGAGGTTGCGGCACACGGACTGATCGCGCGCTGGCGCGGCTCCGCCCTCGCCTGGCCCTTGCTGGACGCCATGGTTCTTCCTGGAAGTAACCTGCTGTGCGCGCTCCATCGTGGCGATTCCTTCGTCGCGCCTGATCCCACGTCGTCGGCTACGCGAACCGCTCTTTACCGCTGGAATGGCTTCGGCTTCGCCGGAGTGGAGGACAGCGGCGCTTCAGCGGCATGCAATCATGCCTTTGCGGAGTTCCTGCCGGCTCCGGAAACATCTGGCGTCGCTCACTGACGTG
>JBAIYI010000088.1:0-3098 GCA_037915955.1 Terriglobales bacterium | reverse complement strand
TCCGGCTCCATCTTCATCACTCGCGCTCCAATGCTTTCCAGCAGGGCGCGATATTCCCTCAGCCTTCCCGTTTCCGTGTCCTGCCCTGGCTGCGGCACCAGCAGCCACACGGCATTCAGGAACAGCTTGGATTCGGCGTGCTCCAGGCCGCCGCGCTCTTTACCGGCCATGGGATGGCCCCCGAGAAAGCGCCGCGTCGCCGCAGCACCGAAGACCGAACGTGCGCGATCGAGAATCTCTCTTTTCGTGCTGCCCACATCAGTGATGAGCGCGTTCGGTGAGACCAGCGGCCCAACGCGTTCGATGCAATCGATAATGGCGCCCACCGGCGTGGCCAGCACAATCAGATCGCTGTTCTGCACCGCCTCTACCGGATCCTCGGTGCCTATATCGATCGCGCGCATTGCCCGCGCGCGATCCAGTACCGGCTGGCGATCACAGCCCACAATCTTTCCGCTAAACCCGGCCGCCTTCAGCGCCAGGCCGAGCGAACCGCCAATCAGTCCGTTGCCAATGATTGTGATCTGTTTAAAGGGCATGCTCTGGCCGATACCTCAAGCGCGCATGGCAAACAGTTTTTCTCCTACTTCAGATAACTGTGGATGCCTAAGAGCTTGGGTGATTGGCTATTTTATACAACCCGGCGTCCTACAGCAGGTGCGATCACGCGCAGCTGGCCCATGAGCTGGGCAAACTGTTCAGGATAGAGAGACTGCGCCCCATCGGAAAGCGCCTTATCGGGACAGTTGTGGACTTCAATCAGCAGGCCGTCGGCCCCAGCTGCGACCGCGGCACGTCCCATAGGCGAGACCTTCTCACGACGACCAGTGCCGTGTGAAGGATCAGCCAGCATCGGAAGATGCGAGAGCTTCTTCACAATCGGAATGGCGGAGATGTCCATGGTGTTGCGGGTGTAGGTTTCAAATGTACGGATTCCGCGCTCGCACAGCGCTACTTCATAGTTGCCGCCCGCCAGCAGATATTCAGCGGAGAGCAGGAGCTCTTCAATGGTTGCGGCGATCCCGCGCTTCAGCAGCACCGGCTTGCGTACCTTGCCGAGTTCCCGCAGCAGATTGAAATTCTGCATGTTGCGCGCGCCCACCTGGAAAAGATCAACATAGGGCATCATGAGCGAGATCTGCGAAATCTCCATCACCTCGCTCACCACCAGCATGCCGAACTTGTCCGCGGCCTCGCGCAGCAACTTCAGACCTTCTTCTCCCAGGCCCTGAAATGTGTACGGTGAACTGCGTGGCTTGAAGGCGCCGCCGCGAAGAAACTTCGCCCCCGAACGGGCTACCGATTCCGCCACCGCAAAGAGCTGGTCGCGCGACTCCACCGAGCACGGGCCGGCCATGATTACGACTTCGTCGCCGCCAATGTTCACTCCCTTGGGGAAGCGGATGATGGTGCCTTCCGGCCGGAAACTTCGCGCCACCAGCTTGTAGGGCGAGCTGATGCGGTGGACCTCGCCCACGCCGGGCAGCACCTCCACATCGCGGATGTCAAACTCCCGCCGCGCGCCCACGGCTCCCAGCACCGTCTGCCGTGCTCCGGTGGACCGGTGCACCTCAAATCCCATTTCAATCAGGCGCTCAATGACTTTCTGTATCTGCTCTTCGCTCGCCTGTTCCTGCATTGCTACGATCATTGGATTTCTGTCGCTCCGCTCTAAACCGCACAAGATTGCCGCTTATGCCACCATCCCTCTGCACCTGCGGCATGTAGCTCGCCGCGCAAGACGGGCTCGCTGCTAATTCCTAACCTCAGGTCATTCCGCTCAGCACCTCGGGCTAACTCTATGGGCTTCCGATCACGACTGGGGCCCCAGAAAGCCCGGTTCCGGCGATGTCGGCGATGACGCGCGATTTCGGCGATCAGGTCACTCGTTAACTTCCACGTCATACTCCGTATGGGTCGCCCCATCGGCATGATGCCCGGGCACGATCTCTGACTTCTGGATCTTGCGCATGACGTCGATGATCCGCTCATAAACCTGCCGCAGCTCGCCGTCCGGCAACGGGCCGTGGTTCTCTCTTCGTACATTCTCGAAGATCGTCTTCTCGCGATCGGGCTCGTAGATCGGCATGTCGGTGTCGCGCTTCAGTTTGCCGATCTCCTGAGCTGCCTGCGCCCGTTCGTTCAGCAGCCGCACCAGTTGCCGATCCAGCTCGTCGATCTTCTTGCGCCAGTCTGCGATATTCATGGTTTCCGGTCCGCTCGGAATAAGCCTCAACTCAATAGGCTAAAAACTTTATTAAGTTAATACCTATTAAGCATAACTTAAAAATATTAACTCTGAGAAGAGGCTGTTTGAGCGCTTCCGGTTTTCAGAAACCTCACCAGTTCTGCAACGGCGGCTGCTTCGCGTCCCGGGTTCCTCTCGATCGTCTGCACCACGGCACTGCCCACAACGGCAGCATCCGCGAATGATCCAACCTGCGCAAACTGCTCTGGATTTGAGACGCCGAATCCTACCGCGACCGGAAGCTTGGTGAACCTGCGAATGCGCTTCACCAGATCGGCGGCATCGGATGCAAGTTGCTGCTGCGCTCCCGTAACCCCTGTGCGCGAAACCGCATACACAAAGCCATGGCAAGCCTGCGCAATCTTCTTTAGCCGCGCGTCAGGGCTGGTTGGGGCGGCAAGGAAGATTGTCGCCAGCCCGCGCTGATCCATGATCCGGCGGTGCCCGGCGGCTTCCTCAACGGTAAGATCAGTGATCAGCACCCCGTCAATGCCGGCATTCGCAGCTTCGTCGGCAAAGCGCTCCAGCCCGTATCGCAGCACAGGATTGAGATAAGAGAAGATCACCAGGCCGGCATCCGATTCCCGACGCACCTCGGCCGCGAGTTTGAGCACGTCGCCAAGTGACGTTCCGTGCTTCAGCGCTCGTTCACTGGCCCGCTGAATCACCGGACCGTCAGCGACAGGATCACTGAACGGCACGCCGAGTTCGATAACATCGGCGCCGGCGCGCACGGCAGCCAGGATGATTTCGCGGGTTGTCCGAAGATCTGGATCGCCGCAGGTGACGTAAACTACCAGACCGGGCCTTCTGGGAAACTGCAGTCGCCTACTCGTGTGTGAGCCTGTTT
>JBAIYI010000310.1:0-2132 GCA_037915955.1 Terriglobales bacterium | reverse complement strand
CGCCAAAATCACCATGGACGCGCAGCTCGAAAGCTAACTCCCGTTTGGGCCTGATGCGGTGCCATTGGGCCCAACTGCTGCTCACCTCCCGGTGCTCCTGACGTCCAAGGCTAGGTCACTGCTCCCGCAATCATCTGGACTTTGGAGGCAAGCAGCACTGCGCAAATACATTCCCCCAGCTCTGCTGGCGCTCACTCTGTTGGTCGCCACAGCGCCGGCTGCGTTCGCACAGTCAGCGCTTCTCAACCTTCCGCGCCAGAGCCAGCATGCTACTGTCATGCAGCGTGTCGGCATCACGGATATCACCATCAACTACCATCGCCCGCTGATCAACGGTCGTAAGGTATGGGGCGGGCTGGTCCCCTACGGGCAGGTCTGGCGCGCCGGCGCGAACGAAAACACCACCATCAAATTCACTGATCCTGTGACGGTTGACGGGCATGCGCTGGCCGCGGGCACCTACGGCCTGCACATGATCCCCAATGAAACTGAGTGGACGGTAATCTTCTCCAAAGCCGCCACAGCCTGGGGCAGCTTCAGTTACGACCAGAAGGAAGACGCGTTGCGCGTGACCGTGAAGCCGCAGACGGCCGACATGCATGAGGCAGTCACCTACGACTTCACTGAGGTAAAGCCGAATGAGACCATCGTGACCATGTACTGGGAAAAGGTGGCGGTGCCGTTCAAGGTGGGTGTGAACACTGAGGAGATCGTGACCGACAGCCTGCATCGCCAGCTCCGCGGCCTGCCGCAATACACCTGGGAGGCGTGGGACGAAGCCGCCAATTACTTCCTTACCAGCAAGGCCAATCTCGAGGAAGCGCTGCGTGACTCTGACCGCTCCATCCAGAACGAAGAGCGCTTCGAGAACCTGATGACCAAATCGCAGATTTTGGAAGCTCTCAACCGGCAAAAAGACGCTGCGCCGGTCAAGGAGAAAGCAGTCTCCCTGGCGAACGCGATCCAGTTGCACGGCTACGGACGCCAGCTCCAGATCCAGGGCAAGCAGCAGGAGGCTTTCGACGTCTTCAAGACGAACATCAAAAAGTACCCGGACCACTGGGTATCGCACAATGAAGCTGCGCGCATCGCCTGTGCCGAAGGCAACTACGATAAGGCCGTAAAGGAAATGAAGCTGGCCAGCGCTGTCGCTCCGGACCAGATCAAGGCCCCGCTCGATGGACTCGTCAAGCGCCTTGAGGCCAAACAGGACATCAACAAATAGATCTGCCAATACGAAGACCATAAGGTGCGGCGCAGGGCGCTGCACCTTTTTTGTTTTGACTGGATTATCATTGTGCGCATCATGCGGCTTCCAATTTGGGTGTGTGCTCTTACGCTGCTGCTGTGCGCGGGCGCCTCGACCAGCCTTCATGCACAGAATATCCGCATCCCTGCCGATCCCGGCCCCATGGCCAAGCAGGTACGCTCAGAATTTCTCTTCGCATGGAATGAGTACAAAACGCACGCCGCCGGCCATGACGAACTGCGCCCCATGACCCAGACAGGACATGACTGGTACGGCAAGTCGCTTTACATGACTCCGGTCGATTCGCTCGACACCATGATCCTGATGGGCTTGACCAAAGAGGCCGACGAAACGCGCGAACTCATCGCCAAGAATCTTTCCTTTGACCAGGACATTGAAGTGCAGGTATTCGAAGTCACCATTCGCCTGATGGGAGGCCTGCTGAGCGCCTACCAGCTCACCAGTGACGAACGCCTTGCCATGCTGGCGCAAGACCTTGGAACGCGCCTGTTGCCTGCATTCAATTCGCCCACGGGCATGCCGTACCGCTTCGTGAATCTAAAAACCGGCAAGACGCGCGATCCCATCAGCAATCCCGCCGAGATCGGAACGCTCCTGCTGGAGTTCGGCACGCTCAGCAAAATCACCGGCAAGCAGGAGTTCTATGACAAGCCCAAGCGTGCCCTGAGTGAACTTTACGTACGGCGCACCAAGCTTGGTCTGGTGGGCTCGACCATTAATGTGGATACCGGGCAATGGGTTGAGAACGTGAGCCACATCGGCGGCGGGATCGATTCTTACTATGAATATCTGCTCAAGTGCTGGCTGCTCTTTGGCGACAAGGATTGCGAGCGCATGTGGAAGGCCAGCATTCAGGCCATCA
>JBAIYI010000464.1:0-2586 GCA_037915955.1 Terriglobales bacterium | reverse complement strand
ATCGTTCCTCTGTGACCCCTTCGGACGCGTGCTGGCAGAAGGCTCGCATGACAAAGAAGAGATCCTGATCGGCAAGTGCGACCTGAAGCTGCTGGAAGAAGTCCGCCGCAACTGGCCTTTTCTACGCGACCGCCGCATCGAGAGCTACGGCGGAATCACGCACCGGTTCCTGGACTGATGCCAAACCGAGATAAAAGCGAAGCAGCCGCCGATTCCCATAGTACCCCTCGCCAACTCGGCTATCGCATGCCCGCGGAATGGGAGCCGCACCATTCCACCTGGCTGGGCTGGCCACAGAATCGCGAAGATTGGCCGGGCAAGTTTGATCCGATTCCCTGGGTGTATGCCGAGTTCGTGCGGCACCTCGCCCGCGTGGAGCAGGTGGACATCATTCTTCGCGATGCCGAGACTCGCAGCCGCGCGCGTCAGGTTTTGCAGGCAACGGGCGCTGACCTGAAAGCACTAAAGTTTCACCTATGGCCCACCAATCGCGGCTGGACACGCGATTCCGGTCCCATTTTTCTGGTACGGGAATCAAAAGACGAGCCGATGGCGACGACCAACTGGCGCTTCAACGCCTGGGCCAAGTATTCGAACTGGAAGCACGACTGCCGACTACCAGCAAGAATCGTGCAGAAGCTCAAGCTGCCCAGATTTATTCCCACGGTTCAGCACAGCGGCAAGCCTTATCACGTGGTACTGGAAGGCGGAAGCATAGACGTCAATGGCCACGGCCTGATGCTCACCACCGAGGAATGCCTGCTCAGCCGCGTGCAGCAGCGCAACCCCGGGCTGACGAAGAGAGATCTGGAAACGATCTTTTCCGATTATCTTGGCGTGGAAAAAGTGATCTGGCTGGGTAGCGGCATCGCGGGCGATGACACTCACGGCCACGTTGATGACATCTCTCGTTTCGTTGCGCCCGATACAGTACTGACCGTAGTCGAGCGGAGCCGCGGGGATGTAAATTACGCTCCACTGCAGGAGAATCTGCGTCGGCTGCGCAAAGCCACAGACCTGAAGGGGCGCAAGCTGAATGTAATCGAACTTCCGCTGCCCCGACCCGTCATCTTCAAAGGCCAGCGCCTGCCGGCCAGCTATGCCAATTTCTATATCGCGAATGGTCTGGTTCTGGTCCCTACTTTCAACGATCCCAGCGATCGCATTGCTCTAAACACGATTGCTGGAGTCCTGCCGGGACATGAGGTCGTCGGCATCCATTGCGGCGATTTTATCTGGGGCCTCGGAGCCATTCATTGCGCTACGCAGCAGCAGCCAGCTGTGCGGTCTTAATTCGGAGCTCCGGCCAGCTAAACGAAAAGTCGATTGTGACCCGCGGTTTGGCCTCCTCAAATGGTTCCGTGGCTTCTCAAGTGATCAGGAGAGGAAGAGCATGGAAAAATTCACAACTGCTGACCGAAATATCTGGAAAGGCGCTGCCGCCGGCATGATCGCCGGCATGGTTGGTTCCTGGACAATGAACCAGGTCTATGGCGTTTGGAACAGGATTCAGCAACATCAGGAACAGCCGGACCAATCTTCCAAGAAGGGCGAGAATACCGATCCGGCAACCCTGGTGATGGCCCAAAAAATCTCACGCCAGCTATTCCATCGCGAAATTCCGGAAGACAAAATTAGGCTCGCTGAAGGTTTGGTGCATTACGGCTTCGGCACCATGATGGGAGGACTCTACGGCGCTCTTTCCGAAAAGTATCCGCAGGTTCGAACCGGCTTCGGCAGCGCTTTCGCCGCTGGTCTGTTCGTTGTCGCCGACGAGGTCTCAGTGCCTGCGGCCGGTCTGAGCGGGAAACCGCAGGAAGTCCCTTTCTCCAGCCACGTGCTGGGATTTGCTTCACACATGGTCTATGGATGGACGACCGAGGCGGTCCTCCGAGGAACACGCAACCTTCTCGCCGCCTGATCGATAGGATCCACAAAAAGCAACTGCCCGGAAGGTTCTCTTCCGGGCAGTTGCTTGTTCCGCCAGATTGCTCGCAATACTTACTTCTTATTGCGGGCGACCAAACCGGATACCAGTGAGCCGAGGCCCAACAGTCCCAGGAGCGGGAGCGGAGAAGCAGTTTGCGGCAGTTTGCCTGCGCCTTTGCCGCTGTTCTGATCAGAAGCATTCCCTGCGCTCTGATCGCTGGAAGTGGAATTGGCGCTCTGTCCGGCAGCGCTCTGATCGCTGCTGGTGGTAGCGCTCTGGCCAGCGGCGCTCTGGTCGCTGGACGAAGGAGTCGTTGCGCTGGCGCCCGAAGTGCTCTGGCTTGCAGTAGAGCCCTGGGTCGAGGTCGCGCTCTGATCGTTTGAAGTCGCTGGAGCGCTGGTGCTTCCTGCAGCGGTCTGGTCGGTCGAAGTCGTGGAACCCGGGCTGCTTGCGCTCGGGCTCGCAGCGGACTGGTCGGCTGAAGAAGTCGTGCTGCTGGGAGAGGTGGCGCTCTGGCTCGTCGCACTCTGGTCGGCGGTGCTGCTCGTCGAAGAAGCGGTGGACGCGCTGTTATCCGGAGGCGTCGTGCTGCCGCCACCCGGAGGATTTGCCCCCGTGGGCCCAGTGGTGGACGGGTTAGCAGAATTCTGCTGTCC
>JBAIYI010000395.1:0-6489 GCA_037915955.1 Terriglobales bacterium | reverse complement strand
TCCAGGATTTTCTTGCGAATCTCTTCCTGGTAGGCCTTGATATGGGAGTCGGCGTCGATCTCCTGCGCGAACAGATTCGGCATGATCTCAACGGCTCCTTTACCGAAAATATCGCGCTGGAAGATGTCACTCAAGGAAGCCTGCGGGTCTACTGAGAACACCAGCACCTTTTTGCCCTGCTGGGCAAGCCAGTAAGCGGTGGCAGCGGAAAAGGTGGTTTTTCCCAACCCTCCCTTGCCGCCAAACATGATGTAACGCCGATCCGGATTTTTTTCGAAGACTTCTCTTAATGACATGATCGCCTCACTTGTGCGTCCGCATCTCTCAATGGGAACCCCAGTCTCACAAATTCAGAACATCGCATCCGACACATCTTTCTCCCTCAGCATGCGACGTTTCCACGTGGCGATGTTCGGCACCACATAGGGCAGCAGGCGCAAAGAGTAATAAGGCGGCAGGATGGGCACGCCGATCAGGTCACCCATGGTGATCAGGATGAACAGGTGCTCCATGCTCGCCCGGGTTCGGACCGCATAGCGCGACATGTCATGCGCGCCCATGCCATACAAAACTTCCTTCAGCTTGGTAAAGGCGCTGCGTTTTTCCTGCTTCGGTTCTTTTTCTTGTTCGGCCATGATGAGGTCCCCCTTTAAAAACCGTGTTTACATCCCGTGCAGGTCGTACTCCTCGGAATCCGGAAGCTCGCGCCTGCGTGAGACGCGATGCTTCCACGTGGCAATGCTGGGCACTACGTACGGCAACAGCCGCAGGGAATAAATCGGGGGAAGGACAGGCAGACCCAGCATGTCACCCAACGTGACGGTCAGGAACACATTCTCGAGAGCGCCCCGCATCTCAATCGCCTGTCGCTCGAACTCCCATCCGGTCAGTCCGTAAAGAAAATCGCGTAACCGCTTCCTGAAGGGTTCCTTTTCCACCCTGTCCTCCCCAGGCACTTCACATTTCCGATTGCGATGTTTCTGGTAATCGCTGCGGAACTGTGTTAACCAGTTTGTGATGATTGGCTCGTGGATGATTTCTCCGGAAGCAGGCCGCGCTCTGTTTTTTGCGGTGGTAATCCTGCTGGTCGGCTGGTTTGCGGCCGGAATGCTCGTGAACGTGCGCAAGGGAAACCGGGTTGCGCGCTGGCTGCAGGACGGACTTCCCTTGCTTGGCGAAAAAACAACGCTGCGCTGGCTCGGGTCGTCCGGGATCGAACTCAAGCTCCAGAATCCCCGCAAGCCGCTCGTCAACGTTGAAATCTTCATTTTGCTGGAGCCTCGCGACGTGCCTTTCCTTTGGGGCTTTTTTCACCTGCGCGGGCGGCGCGATGTTTTATTTGTCCGTTGCCATTCTTCCGCGAACCCGCGATTCCAACTCGAAGCTGCCGGTCCTCACCCCTGGCCTCCGGCCGGCACTCGATTTGAAGAGGCTCGGAAACAGTGGACTTCCCTTTCGTCCTCATCACCCGCCCGCCTGATTGCGTACGCCGAAGGGCAGGTGAACGCGGCTGAGCAGTTGCTGGAGACTGCGGGCAACTCTGAGCTCCGGCTGGCCCGGTTATCGGTACGCAAGGCAACACCCCAGCTAGAGATCCACTGGTACCTGCAGCAGTTTGAGAAGGCTTCGGCACAACAGCTCTTTGAAACAATCCTTCAGCTCATTCGAACGCTCTAAAACAACGTTAAACAACGGGCTTGACCTCGAGATCAGGCCAAGCCCGTTCTATCTCAATCAGCCGCCATGGCACGGCCTGCAATCGGCCGGGCGCGCATCTTCTGCCAGGCCTTCCAGGCATCCCACGCAATAAACAGTGCGGCGACAAAGAGCAGCGTGGCCAGAATGATCATTCCCACTGCTCCAAAGACGTTGATCTTCTGCGACGCGATTGCCGGGTTCGAGAGAATGCTGGCGTACAGGTTGTAAGCCGTCACCACAATCGCCGCCATGGTGGTGACATACATAAACACCATGGGGAAGAAAGCGTAAGACGGGTTGCGTTTGGTTGAGTACAGCCAGAGCGTCACCACAAGAAGGCCGAGCGCGGCCATGAGCTGGTTCGACGCCCCAAACAACTGCCACAGGTAGATCCAGGTCCCGCTGAGGACCAGAGCCAGAGTCAGGCCCATGGAAACGAAGGCTGCGACATGAGGATTCTTAAAACCAACCCATGCTTCGCCCAGCCATTCACCGAGCGTGACACGCATGACGCGGAAGACAAGCTGCACCACGGTCAATACGATTACGACGAACACGCCGAAACCCAGGGCTGTCCCATATGCCACCGGCAGGAATCCGAACGTAACGATGCCAAGAAGCTTGCCAACACCTGCAGCAAATGCGCCTGCTCCCGCTCCGCCCGCGATGGAGACTGCAACCAGCGAAAGCAGTGCAAGAGAGTACTCAGCGAACATGCCACCCCCACCCACGGGTAGCGCGTCAGTTTCGTATTCGAGCTGGCGAGCTGTGCCAATGGAACCTACGAGTGTGTGCCAGCCTGAAATGGCTCCGCACGCAATGGTGACGAAGAGCATTGGCCACAGAGGCTGGATTGCCGGCAGGGCCTGCCCTGCCGCTTGTTGGATCGGCATCCATGCCTTGAAGAAAGGCAACTGGAAGGTTACCGCCTTGAGCATTTCTGCGTTCCCGAAAAGTCCCATGATTCCGCCGACGATGGCGCCAACGGCAGAGAGCAGTATGGTCATGAAAGTCAGCCAGAATCCGATGTAGCTGGCCGGTTGCGCAAATCGCCAGATCGGCAGCACCGTTCCCATGTACGAGAAGGCGAAGACGAACAGGCACCAGAAAACAAATGACGGCAGGACCTTGATTGCGCCTGCCTTGTCCAGATACTTGGGAACTACTTTGCCTTCCGGCGTGATGGTGGTGATGCCGAGACGAGGGTCGGCCTTTGTGGGATCAACCACGGTGTACATCGGCCGACCGCCACTTATGCGGTTAATGCCGTTGCCAATCTTCTCCATCAACGAGTTAATAGGACCGGTATAGGTAATCGCAGTCGCGGGCTTGCCATCCATTGTGGTGCCCTTGGCGGGCGTCATGCCTCTGGCGCCAAACGCCATAGAACCAACCACCAGCGCGAGGGCGAAAATCGTGACGGGAATCAGATCCAGCTTCCAGCGATACAGCATCTGGCCGGCGAGAAGTGCGGTCATCGCCAGCATGAAGATGCCAAAGGGCACGTCGGCACGAGGATCCAGAATGCCTGCCAGTATTCCCACGAATGCACCGGCGAGGAGAAGCAGGTAAAAGAAGATGAATACAAAAAGGATCGTCCGCGTGCGCGGAGCAATGAGGCGATGGGCGATGGCAGAAAGCGAATTGCCGTCATTCCTCACAGCTACGACGATGGCGGAGTAGTCACTGGCCCAGCCGACGAACATGACACCGAGCGTCAGCCACAGGAGAGCCGGCAACCATCCCCACAAGGTTGCGGCTGCCACCGGGCCGACAATCGGGCCGGCGGCCGCAACGGACTTGAAGTGATAGCCAAACAGCACATTGCGCCCGGTAGGCATAAAGTCCACACCGTCCATGTAAAGCTTTGCCGGTGTGGCCCTTTTCATATCGGGCTGGATCACGTCACGATCAATGCGCCGTGCGTAAAGGTTATAAGCCAGATAGATCATCAGACCGCCGAGAATTGCAACGAAGGCGGCATTCATCGGAATTTTGGCAAGAACTATGCCCCCGAGGATGAACACTGGCAGGAAGAGGAGGAGCAAAAGGACGGAGCGAATCTTCATTTCGAACTCCTCACGGCTCGAATCCTGGATTCGCGCCGTTGACGCGGAAATGCGGGGGGAGAGCGGCCATCAACAGCGGCCAACGCATAAAGCCCGGTTCCGCGCGGCAGAGTTTCACCAAACGGCACACGGCACGTTTAGAACTTCTGCAGAGTTCTTACCCAGGGCACCTTCGCACGCTTAAATCCCGATCGCGGACATCCGAACGTACACGGTTGCGCCCCTGCAACAGTCAATACTATTGTCACGGACGGGTACCAGACCTTATGTGATTCGCATCACGATTCGTCGTGAGCACCCGCCGCTCGTGCTTCTTACCGTTGCCGGCCGCGGCTCCGTGACCAGCGTCACCGAGGACACGAGGAATGGGAAATACGATTTCTTTGTCTTTTGCGCAGCTGGGAGCTGCCGGCTGAGATGAGGGCAGACCGTGTCACCCGCCTGAGAGACACGACCTGATCTGCGCTTATAAGCTGCGTCACTCGCGCGGAGGTGCAGCGGATGCCAAAACGGCTGAGTAATCCCGAGATCGCCGGCATTTTCGAAAAAATGTCACGCGTTCTGGCTCTGAAGGGCAAAGACCGGTTTCGCATCCTGGCCTACCAGAAGGCTGCGCAGTCCATCCGCGACCTCGAACAGGACCTCACGGACATTGCAGGCGCCGGCAAGCTGGAAGAAATTCCAGGAATTGGCAAGGATCTGGCGGGGAAAATCGAAGAAGCATTGCAGACGGGGCATATCCTGTCGTGCGAGCGTGAGTGCCGGAATGTTCCTGATTCGTTGCTAACGCTGTTTGAGGTTCGCGGACTTGGGCCAAAGACCATCGCGCTGTTCCACAAACACTATCACGTAGAAGACGTAAACGACCTAAAAACGCTGTTGGCATCGGGCAAACTGCAGAAAAAAACGGGGTTCGGAGAGAAGAAGCTTGCGGGATTATCCGAAGCGGTTGATTCCTGGACTGCAGCCCGCCAGCGCATGCTTCTGGGCCTTGTGCTGCCAACTGCGGAATCCCTGCTCAAACAGATCCGCAGACTTCCCTCGGTGCAGCGCGCCGAGTTGGCAGGATCACTACGGCGTGGCCGCGAGACTGTGGGCGACGTTGACCTGCTGGTATGTTCGGCAAGCCCCAGCCAGGCACTGCAAGAGACCAGCAAGCTGCCTGCAGTCACTCGCGTACTTGCGATCGGGCCCACGAAGGCAAGTTTACTGTTGAACGATCTTCAAGTGGACGTCCGCGCGATCCCTCCCGAGTCTTACGGCGCGGCCCTCCAGTACTTTACCGGCTCCAAGACGCACAATACGCACCTGCGGGCAATGGCAAGGCAATGCGGACTCAAGCTGAACGAATATGGAGTGTTCCGCGGCAGCCGACGACTGGGTGGAGCAGAAGAAGAGGACGTATATCGCGTGCTCCGCATGCCGTGGATCGCGCCGGAACTGCGTGAAGACCGAGGCGAAATCGAAGCCGCGCAGAAGAGCGCTTTACCGGATCTTGTCGAGCTTAAGGACATCCGCGGTGATCTGCATGCCCACACGACATACTCGGACGGACGATCAACAGCTTCTGAAATGGTCGAACGCGCCGCCAGTCTCGGTTACGAATATATCGCGCTGAGTGACCACTCACCCTCAGAGCGGGTGGCGCGGGGGCTTGACCTTGATCGACTGGCGAAGAAGATTGCGGAACTGCACAGGATCCAGAAGGAGCGAAGCGCACGAGGTCCACGAATCCTGCTCGGCACCGAAGTGGACATTCTGCCCGACGGGCGACTGGATTATCCAGACGAAGTCCTCGCGAATTTTGACGTAGTGATCGCAGCCGTGCACGGCAATTTCAAACAGACGAGCGCGGAAATGACAAAACGCGTTGTCCGTGCCTTAGAGAACCCGTACGTGAACGTACTTGCCCATCCCACGGGACGCCTGATCGACAAGCGGCCGCCGATTGAATTCGACTTTGAACGAGCAGTTTTTGCGGCCAAGCAAGCTGGCGTTGCGCTGGAGATCGACGGCTCGCCCTGGAGACTCGACCTCAATGACATTCTGGCACGGGCAGCGCACGAGCGCGGAGCGCTGCTCGCGGTCACTGCAGATGCTCACAGCACCTCACAACTCTCGTTCATGAGATTCGGGGTGACGCAGGCCAGACGCGCATGGATTTCCGAACGCGAAATTGTGAATACATGGCCGTGGCCAAAACTGCAGTCGTGGTTGACTGCACGGCGACCTCACCGCGCGAGAATGGCGAAGGCGGCCAGCTAGATTGCTCATGAGTTCATTTGTTCGAGAGCCGATCACGACAAAGCTGAGTGAAAACGCCCTGCGTGTGCTCCAGGCCCGCTACCTGCGCCGCAACCTGGATGGCCAGGTGGTGGAAACACCGCGGCAGATGTTCGAACGGGTGGCGAGGGCAGTTTCTGAAGCCGAGCTGGAGTATGGGCCGGCGAGCCAGTCGCACTACTGGGAAGAGCGCTTTTTGCACCTGATGATGCGTCTTGATTTCCTGCCCAATTCGCCGACGTTGATGAATGCCGGAACATCCTTAGGACAGCTTTCCGCCTGCTTCGTTCTCCCGATCGAGGACAGCCTGGAGAGCATATTCGACGCCCTGAGCAAGATGGCCATGATCCAGCGCTCCGGCGGCGGCACAGGGTTTTCGTTTTCCCGCCTGCGCGCCGCCGGCGAACGGCTCCATTCGAGCGGCGGCACTTCTTCCGGG
>JBAIYI010000342.1:0-4670 GCA_037915955.1 Terriglobales bacterium | reverse complement strand
TGGCCATTGAGTCAGCCTGCATTCCGCTGCCATCGGAAATCATCATGCCGTTCGCCGGGTACCTGGTTTATCTGGGCCACTTCAACCTGATCTGGGCAGCGACGGCAGGCGCTCTCGGCTGCAACCTTGGCTCGGTGGTGGCGTATGAGATCGGGTTCTATGGTGGCCGGCCGCTGGTCGAACGCTACGGACGTTATCTGTGGCTGAGCCGTCACGATCTCGACATGGCCTACCATTTCTTCCACAAGTTTGGCGCAGCAGCGGTTTTTATTGGGCGGCTGCTGCCGGTCATCCGTACGTTTATCGCACTACCGGCGGGCGTCGCTCGCATGAACCGCACAAGATTTCACATTTACACTTTCGTCGGTTCATGGCCGTGGTGCTTTGTGCTGGCGTGGTTCGGCATGAAGCTGGGTGAGCAGTGGGACAAAGATCCGCGGCTGAAGCAGTGGCTGCACCGTCTGGATGCGCTGATCATCCTGTTGCTCCTTGCGGGAGCGGTCTGGTTTGTGCGTTCGCACTGGAAGAACCGAATGCGAGCGGAAGCGCGAACCTGACCAGCGGTTTACAAACAATGCGCCGATGCGAGAAGATAGTGAGTTTACACTCACATCCGGATCGCTGCCTTACGCTGCCTGCCCCGGTGCAGCGCACGACAGATCTTGATTTGAAGCTCCTCAAAAAATTACTCAGGATGGTCCTAAAGGGAAATGGTTAATTCTGCTTCGGATTCGCAGCAAGGAACAAAAATCGCTCCGGCAAAGGGCAAGCTGGGCGTGATGGTCCCCGGCATGGGCGCCGTGGCGACTACGTTCATGGCAGGTGTGGAGGCAGTCCGCAGGAAGATCGCCGAGCCGATCGGCTCGCTTACTCAGATGGGAACCATTCGGCTGGGCAAGCGTACGGAGGGGCGCTCGCCCAAGATCAACCAATTCGTGCCGCTCGCCAATTTGAAGGACATCGTCTTTACCGGCTGGGACCTCTTCGAAGATGACGCCTATGAATCGGCCATGCACGCCGGCGTGCTGGAGAAGGAACTGCTGAACCAGATCAAGCCTTTCCTGAAATCGATCAAGCCCCGCAAAGCCGTATTCGACCGCAATTACGTAAAGAAGCTGGACGGCAAACACGTGAAAAAAGGCAAGAACAAGATGGATCTGGCCCAGCAATTGCGTGACGACATCCGAGATTTCAAGAAGAAATCCGGCGCTGCCCGGCTGGTGATGATCTGGTGCGGTTCCACCGAGATTTTCCTGAAACAGACTGATGTTCACGCCTCGGTGCAGGCCTTTGAGCGCGGCCTGATGAAGAACGACGAAAACATCGCGCCCTCCATGATCTATGCCTATGCCGCGCTTTCCGAAGGCGTGCCATTTGCCAACGGCGCTCCCAATCTTACTGTGGACATTCCAGTGATGATGGAGCTTTCGCGCCGTAATAATGCTCCCATCGCGGGCAAAGACTTCAAGACCGGGCAGACGTTGATGAAGACGATCCTGGCTCCGGGCTTCAAGGCGCGCATGCTCGGGCTGAATGGCTGGTTTTCCACCAACATTCTTGGCAATCGTGACGGTGAAGTGCTGGACGATCCCGGCTCATTCAAAACCAAGGAAGAGTCCAAGCTTTCCGTCCTCGACCGTATCCTCCAGCCGGAACTTTATCCCAAGCTTTATGGGAACATTCACCATAAAGTCCGGATCAATTACTATCCGCCGCGCGGCGACAACAAAGAAGGTTGGGACAACATCGACATCTTTGGCTGGCTCGGTTATCCGATGCAGATCAAGGTTGACTTCCTGTGCCGCGACTCCATCCTTGCCGCTCCGATCGTGCTTGACCTGGTGCTGTTCCTCGACCTTGCGCAGCGCAGTGAAGAGCTGCGCGGAATCGGCGTACAAGAGTGGCTGAGCTTTTATCTGAAATCGCCCATGACCGCGCCGGGACTGTATCCGGAGCACGATCTCTTCATCCAGTCCATGAAGCTCAAAAATACGCTGCGTCACCTGCGTGGGGAGTCGCTGATCACCCACTTGGGGCTGGAATATTACGACTGATTGAACCCGGAACCGTTTACAAAAGCGGCGTGCGACGATTGTCGGCGCCGTTTTTGCTTTCCCTGAATCGAGATGTGGATATCAAAATACAGGTGCAGTTTTCCCGTCCGGAAGAGAACACAGAACTGCTCACGTGCATCAGAACGGGTATGCGGCGGCGCCTTGTCTGCGGTCTTATCGCATTTATGCTTCTGGCCTGGTCTTCGGCAATTGGCGCCGAAGGCATGTTCCAGGGCACGGTAGTTGACCCACCCACCAGTGAGCCGTCCCCGCCGGGGTGGATTTTCGTGAAGGGCCGCAACCGCATGCTGCGGCGCGTCGAAGTGGCTCATGCAAAGGTCTTCTACGGCTCTGAGGTTCCTGCCAGCCAGAAACATAGCTGCCACAGCGAATGCATCGAGACCGGGCAGGTGGTCAGAATTCTTGCCGAGCAGGATTCAGAAGGCGAGTGGCGGGCTAAGCAGGTGATCATCCTGGAACTGGCTACGAATCGCACCTGAAGAGGGCAGGTCGTCCCCGCAAGCCCATAATTTACATATCTTTACCATCTCTCTTGTGAGAGCGGGTAACGTTTCAGCATGTACCCTGCATCCTACCGTTCACGGAGAAAATCTATTCAAGAGCATGCAAGTCCGAGCGGTATAATGAGGACACTTAGCCTCTAAAGCGCCGAACCTGCAGGAGTGTGCCTAATGAAATTTCGAGCTCTATTGCTTTCGTCAGTCCTTGGCTTGATCAGCCTTTCCACTATCGCGTTCGCGCAGGAACAGGACAAAACGAAGCCGTCTGATCAGACGCAGGCACAGTCGCAGCCTGCCTCAACGGATCAGGGGCAGAACCAGACCTCGCAGACATCGCTTCAGGACCAGCAGGCCGCGGATAACGGCGACAAGGATCAAAGCAAGGACCAGGACAAAAAAGACAAGAAGAAAGAAAAAAAGGTTAAGCATGACGGCAGCAAGAATGACGTGGATGCCATTGGGAACCGCAAAGTAGGCGGTTGGGACTGGTACTCCACCGAGAGCGAGATCAAAATGGGCAAACAGTACGCCCAGCAGATCGAGCAGAGCATGAAGCTGATTAGCGATCCGACGATCAACGAATACGTGAACCGGATCGGCCAGAATCTGGTCCGCAACTCTGATGCGAAGGTGCCATTCACGATCAAGGTGGTGGATTCAGACGAAATCAACGCCATGGCGCTGCCGGGTGGTTTTTTCTACGTGAATTCAGGCCTGATTCTTGCGGCCGATGATGAAGCGGAACTGGCCGGCGTAATGGCGCATGAGATCGCTCATGTTTGTGCCCGCCACGCAACCCGGCAGATGACGCGTGCACAGTTCGCGAATATCGCGAGCATTCCGCTGATCTTTATTGGCGGCGGCATCGGCTACGCGGTACAGGAGGCTGCCAGCATCGGGCTGCCGCTCACGTTCCTCAGCTTCTCACGCGGCTTTGAAGCGGAAGCGGACTACCTCGGCGTTCAGTACATGTACAAGGCCGGATATGACCCGAACGAATTCGTGAACTTCTTTGAAAAGGTCCAGGCGCAGGAGAAGAAGAAGCCTGGCTCGCTGGCCAAGGCTTTCTCCACGCACCCGCAGACCCCTGACCGGATCCAGAAGACTCAGGAAGAGATTGCCAGCATCCTGCCGGCGAAAGACCAGTACGTCGAGACGACGTCTGAGTTCAACGATGTGAAGGCGCGGCTCGCTGCCATCGAGAACCGTCGCAAGGTGGACGATAACAACCCGAATAAGCCGACCCTGCGTCGCACGGCGAACAACGCGCCCAAAGACAAAGATGGCCAGAGCAAAGACGACGACCGGCCGACTTTGAAGCGTCGCGATAACTAGGACAATTCTATACAGAAGATCAGGCGGCCTTTATGGCCGCCTTCATTTTTGCTCCGTAAGTCGCTGATGTTAGGGATCTTAATGTGGGGCGCAGAAAGCTGCCTAGCGTGGACAGCTGTGGAGGCGCTCCACGAACGCGAGCAGGTCGAGGCGGGCGCTGGCGGCCACAAAAGCCTTGCATCGCGGGCACACCGACTGCACCAGCCGTGAGTTCAACGGGCTGAGCTTGCGCAGGAAATCGCCAAGCACACTGGTTGCGCGCGGATTCCGTCGAAACAGTCTCATTCGATTTCGCAGGCCTTAACCATGAATATGCCACAAAGGGCCTGTGGATCGAAAGCAGATTGTGAGGATTGGAGCCACCAGACAGGGCAGGTCTGTAGCTCAGGTTCTTAAGACCTTTTGGAAAGCCGCTCAACTTCTGTTGAGCGGCTTCAGATCTTCCGAGGGGAACTGAAAACTGGGTTTCTCCGAACTCTTACACCTTGTTGCGGTTATTTGCCAGCGTAAGACTCAACCGTGCTGGCCGGGACACCCTGGATGCCTTTGGGAACCGATTCGATAACTTTCATCTCCTGCCAGTCGTAAGCGAATTCCTTGCCGCAATCGAGGCAAACCACATACGTACCGGTTGCCGCCGCGGCCGGAGTCCGGCGTTGGCCCGCCTTTCTGGTTAGGGGGAAGCTGAAGTTCTTGTGACTGCAGCCAAACAGTACATCGAGCAGACTAGCCATAATTCACCACCATCCTGGGACCTTGG
>JBAIYI010000036.1:0-2174 GCA_037915955.1 Terriglobales bacterium | reverse complement strand
CTGTTGAACATTCAACCGTCCAACGAACGCACCCGGGAGGTGGCATAAATGGCTGAGCTGAAGAAGAAAGAAGATCAACTTACCACGGCGGACCTGGCGGGCCGCGCCGACGACAAGAACAAGGCGGCGAAGGATGTTCGCCCGAACGATCCGGCACGACCCGAACTGGTGAGAGACGCTCGGGAGCCGAAGCGGGAAGAGATTCGTCGTGACATCAGCGAAGGGCACCGTGAAGGCCAGATTCGTGAGGGTCAGATGGAAGCTGCGCGTGTGGGCAACATCGATGCCGGGCGGAAGGGCAATCTGGAAGCCAGCCGTGGCGTACACTCGCAGCCGCTGTTTGCCGAGACAGAAGTAACAGAGCTGCGCGGACGCTGGACCGGTGTGCAGACTGCGTTTGTCGACGAGCCGCGGCATGCGGTGGAAGAGGCGGACAAGCTGGTGGCCACGGTGATGCAGCGCCTGGCCGACGGCTTTGCCAGCGAACGCGCCAACCTGGAAAAGCAGTGGGACCGCGGGGACAATGTGTCGACGGAAGACCTGCGCGTCGCGCTGCAACGCTATCGCAGCTTCTTTGATCGATTATTGGCGGCGTAAGACAGTTTCGATTTGAATAAAGAGGGCTGAGAGGCCCTCTTTTTTGCCGGTATCGCCCCTACGGGGCTCATCATGTTATTCACAGCTTTCCCAGCCCTTACGAGGCTGTTACGAAACCCTTGACCTGGAAAGAAAGGGTGAGAAGATGCAGTCAGGAGCGCACAGCAAGCATGTGTTACATCCAGGGCGTGGGCAGGACGCAAGGGACTTTGTTCCCAATGACGCTGGAGGAACTGATTCCGGCCGATCATGTGTGCCGAGTCATTGATGCGTTTGTGCAGAAGCTGGAGATGGAAAAGCTGGGTTTCACCCGGACGAAGCCGGCCGAGACCGGTCGCCCAGCCTACGATCCGCGTGATCTATTACGACTGTATCTATATGGATACCTGCACCAGATTCGCTCATCGCGACGGTTGGAAAGCGAGTGCAAGCGGAACATTGAAGTGATGTGGCTGCTGGGGCAACTAACGCCCGACCATAAATCGATTGCCGAGTTTCGGCGGTTGCATCGCGATGCAGTCACGAACGCCGGAGCTGAACTGATCCGGTTGGCTCGCTTGGTCGGGTTAGTTCGTGGGGAGTGGGTGGCGATTGATGGAACTAAGTTCCGGGCCGTGAGTAGCAGTCCGAGCGTGCACGAGCGCAAGGAACTGGAGCGTTATCTGGAACGCATGGAGCAGGCCGACGCGGAGGAGGAAGTTGAGATAGATGCCTCTGCCGTGGCAGCAGCGCTGGAGAAACTGCGGCAACATCCGGAACCAGAAGCGCGTTTCATGCGCACAACGGAGGGCAAGGTCCCGGCCTACAACGTGCAGATCGCTGCCGACTCCGAGCACGGGCTGATTGTGGCGCAGACAGTGAGCACTGAAGCATCGGATAACCGCAGTCTCTTGCCAATGGCTGAAGCCACGAAACAGGCGCTGGATGGACCTGAGGTGCTGCATATAGTCGCTGATACTGGGTACTCAAGCGGTGAGCAGCTAGAGCAATGCGAGGCCCTTGGTGTGGTGCCGCACGTGCCGGCTAACCGCACGCTGAACAACCAGGGCGAGGGGAACCTGTTTGATCGCAGCCGGTTTGTTTACGACGAGGAGACAGACACTTTCCGCTGTCCGGCTGGGCAAAGCTTAAAGCGACGGGGATTCCAGCGCGATCGGAAACGGGTGATCTACCAAGCGTCGCGCAAAATATGCGGGCAGTGTCCACTGAAATCGCAATGTACCGAAACCAGGCGCCGCACCGTGTACCGCTTCCTTCACGACGACGCGCTCCAGCGCAGTCAACAACGAGCCACGGCTGAAGCCATGCGATTGCGACGAAGCACGGTGGAATACCCATTCTCCTTGCTCAAGTACTGCATCTTTGGACGCCCACGATTCCTGTTGCGTGGACTCAAAGGTGCACAGACCGAGATCAGCTTAGGAGTGATGGCTTACAACCTGAAACGAATGATCAATATCGTCGGCGGCGCAGCCATGGTTGCCCAGTTCGCGTCACTCTGAACGGGGTTCGCAACTCAGCATAGCTTTGCTGCATTCAAACGTGGCCGAAATCAACAGAGTTTCGTAACAGCCTCG
>JBAIYI010000337.1:0-4354 GCA_037915955.1 Terriglobales bacterium | reverse complement strand
CAAGGTTTTCGAGGTAGCACACCGCCGCATCCATTCCCGCGACGTTTTCATATATATAGGTTCCAATTTCCAGCTTCGCCGGGGTGGTGTCGGGAACAAAGTCCTCGCGAAAGGTGGGAAGAGCGTCAAGCGTCTCCCGCCGTCCCCACAGGAAGCCCATATGCGGCGAAAAGATCTTGTAGCCGGAGCAAACCAGGTAATCGCAGCCGAAGGCCTGCACGTCGATAGGGCCATGCGGCCCATAGTGTACTGCGTCGATGAAGACTTCAGCGCCAGATGCATGCGCCCGACGCGAGACTTCGGCCACATCGAGCACAGAACCAAGCGCGTTTGAAGCCAGCGTGCAGGCCACGATCCTGGTGCGCGGCGAGAGCAATTGCTCCAGGTCTTCAGCGTGAAGCCGTCCATCCTCGCGGAACTTCCACCAGACAATCTTTGCCCCTTCTCTCTCCAGTGCGAGCCAGACGGCGATGTTGGCTTCATGATCAAGATCGGTGACGATGATTTCCCGCCGCTCCCGCAATGATTGCCCAATGGCGATGCTGACGAGCCGCATGAAAGAAGTAGCGTTCATCCCGAAGGAAATCTCTTCCGGATGTCGCGCATTGACCAGCAGCGCCACGCTCTCTCTCGCGCGTGCGATCGTGGCATCCACCTCCTGCGAGTGCCGGTAGCGGCCACCGCGCTGCACATTCCGGTGGAGAAGATGGTCCGCCACCGCGTTCAGCACGGTCCTGGGTGACTGCGCACCGGCGGCATTATCAAAGAAAATGAAATCCTCTTGGAGCGCAGGGAATTCGGCGCGTACCTGGTCTATGGGGAAAGGAGCCATGGGGCTTCCATCATATAGGACAGCGCCAGCCCCGATACATTTTGAGCACTTTCGCACAAGATTAACGTAAGCCCAGCGGGAGTCCGAGGCGAGGCCGGGCACGCGCCGAGCCGAGTGCAACAGGAGCTGTCACCAGTTAAGCGGTGGAGATTGTCTGGCGGTGTGGAGCGTAGCGACAGAAAAGTCGTATCCCCGCGGCTATCCTGGGCGAAGCCGTCCACGCGCTGAGCCCAGGCGTTTTGGGAGCATTCACGACTTTCGCCGGGTAGCGGAACCTAAAGCGGTTTGGAGCGAAGCGACCAGAAAAATGATGGAGGCGCGGGTCGGAATCGAACCGACGCATAAAGGTTTTGCAGACCTCTCCCTTACCACTTGGGTACCGCGCCCTGGGGAAATATGAAGCTCCTTACAGCATAAACCCTCGCTGGTGCGAGGGGGGCGTGGAGCGTTTTTATGGAGCGGGAGACGGGATTTGAACCCGCGACTTCGACCTTGGCAAGGTCGCACTCTACCACTGAGTTACTCCCGCTCAGAAGCTACGAGTGATTATAACCTGATGAAAATTGAGGGTCAACGCGAAGTCCCACCTTGACACGATATATCAACGGATCTATGGTAAACACCATGCAGGCCATTTGCCAGAACATGTGTATGTGTTGTTGTCTGATGCACTCCGTGTCTCTGGCTCAGGAAGCTGCTACCTAAAGCGCATTTATTTAACTTTTAGGCAGGGCCCATCGCCAGAGGCGATGGGCCTTTTGCTTTGTGGGCACAAAAGTCTGATTTCGAAACGAAGCTCGAAAGAAAGGGCAAGATATGAGCGCACAGGGACCCTCGGTTAAGGAGACAAAGGCACAACGCGCAGAGCGGCTGAAGCGGGAAAAGAACCCATGGGAATGCCTGGAAGAAATCCGGTCATTTTCGCGGCAGGGGCTTGCGGCTGTGCCCGATGCCTGGATCAAGACGTACTTCCGCTGGTGGGGCGTTTACACGCAGGGTGACGGCGACGGAGTCCTGGGCGGCGCCAACGGGGAAGGCAAGGCGGTTCCTTATTTCATGCTTCGCATCCGGCTGTCGAATGGATTTCTTACTGCTCGCCAGCTGCGCATCATTGCTGATCTTTCTGAGCGCTACGCGCGCGGCTCGGCCGATATCACGGTGCGCCAGAATATCCAGTTGCATTGGGTGCCGATCGAGAACCTCGCGGACGTGCTGGAAGCGCTCTTTGAAGCTGGGCTCACATCCATGGCGACCTGCGGCGACGTGCCCCGTAACGTCACCGGATGCCCTCTGGCCGGAGTCGATGCCAACGAGCTGATTGACGCTTCGCCGCTGGTGTTTCAGGTTACGCAATTGCTGGTGGGAAATCCTGAGTTTTACAACCTGCCGCGCAAGTACAAGATCAGCATCAGCGGATGCCGCGATTGGTGCTGTTATCCCGAGATCAACGATCTCGCGTTCACCGCGGCGGTGCGCGAGCGCGACAGCCAGAGGGAAGTTGGATTTTCTATCCGCGTGGGCGGCGGTCTCTCTGCCGACCCGCATCTGGCCGCACGCCTGAATGCGTTTGTGCGCTGGGAGCAGGTAATCCCTGTTACCAAGGCGGTGAGCGAAGTCTTCCGCGACGCCGATCCTCTGCGTGAAAATCGGGAGCGGGCTCGGCTGAAGTTTCTCTTCCTCCAGCATGGGTGGACTGCGGAGAGCTTTCAGCAGGAACTGGAAAGGCGTTTGGGATACAAGCTTGATCCCGCTGTGCCGGAGCATCGCCCTTCTGACGTGTTTCGTGATCACGCCGGAATCCACTCGCAAAAGCAGGATGGCCTTTCTTACGTTGGCGCCTCCGTGTTGCGCGGCCGTCTCACTCCGGAGCAGATGCGCGCAGCTGCCGCCGTGGCGGAGCGCTATGGCAGCGGCGAACTGCGAACTACCGCAGCGCAGAATCTGGTGGTGGTGGATGTGAAGCAGCAGCACGTGGAAATCGTGGCGCGTGGTCTCACCGCCGCCGGGCTGCCCGTGCAGGCATCGCCGTTCTGGCGCGGCGCCGTAGCCTGCACCGGGACGGAGTTCTGCAAGCTGGCGATCACAGAAACGAAATCATTCACGCGCTGGCTGGTGGAAGAGCTGGAAGAGCGGGTTCCCCAGTTTGACCAGCAATTAAAAATCAACGTTACCGGATGCCCTAACAGCTGCGGACAGCACCGGATCGCCGAAATCGGCTTGGAAGGGAAGAAGATCAGGATCGATGGGCGCATGATAGACGCCTATTACTTCTGCCTCGGTGGCGCGGTCGGCGAGCATGCGCGGTTTGGACGGCCAATCGGCTATCGCTGCGCCGCCTCAGAAGTTCCGGACGCCATCGCCCGGCTGCTTGGAGGCTATCTCGAATTTCGTTTTCGCGGTGAGAACCTGCGACAGTTCATTGCGCGGCACACCGAAGAACAACTGCGCGGATTTTTGGCAGGACAAATACTGCCGCCCGTCCCACGTGATCCCGCCCCGGGCCGTGTGCCGCACGGGTTGGAAGGATGAAGGTTATGCCACTCTATCCTGTCTTTCTGAAGCTGGAAAATCGCAAAGTGCTGGTGGTTGGCGGTGGGACCATCGCGGAACAGAAGATTGAAGGCGTGTTGCGCTCCGCCAGGGATGTGAACGTGCTTGCCCCAAAAATCTCTGACCGGATCCGAAAATGGGCCGATGAGGGCCGCCTGAAGCTCCAAATCCAGGAGTACCAGGCGGGGATGGCGACGGGCTATTTCCTTGTGATCGCCGCTACAGACGACGCCGCAGTGAACCGGGCAGTCTATGAGGAAGCGAGTTCTGCGGGTGCCCTGGCAAATGCCGTGGATGATCCGCCGTATTGCGACTTTTACGCTCCGGCGCTGGTCAGTCGTGGAGATTTTCAGATCGCCATCTCCACCGGCGGGCAGAGCCCGGCATTGGCCCATCAAGTGCGTACGAAACTGGAGCAGGAGTACGGCCCCGAATATGCCGGCTGGACTGCGTGGTTGGGACGCATGCGAGCAGGCATACGCGAGGCTTTGCCGGCATCCGGGCGGCGTAAAGAACTGCTACACCTGCTTGCAATGTCAGGACCCGCAAGAGAGAACCGAGGAGGAGACGATGGAAAACTTGCAACGGATTGAACTGGAGCAACGGTTGAAAGCGGCATTGAGAGAGCACCAGCACGAAGGCCTGCACATGGTAGGCGGCGTGGACCAGCTCATTCCGCTGTTGGTTGCCGCGGTGGACGACTGGCTGCAGAACAGCACAAAGGTGTTCCAGAAGAGCGCGTAAGCACCTGAATGGCAGGGAAAGTCTATTTCGTGGGCGCAGGGCCCGGGTCGGCAGACCTGCTCACGCTGCGGGCCGTGGCTGTGCTGCGCGCCGCGGACGTGGTGCTGCATGACGATCTGGTCACCCCTGAAGTCCTGGCGCTTGCCTCATCAACGGCTGAGCGCGTCAACGTGGGTAAGCGCTACGGGAGGAAAGAGGGCGCGCGTACCCAGGAGCATATCAATCAGC
>JBAIYI010000835.1:0-2894 GCA_037915955.1 Terriglobales bacterium | reverse complement strand
TACCCCTGGACCTCAGGGGTACCCCGTTCCAGATTCGTTGCTGGGAAGCGCTGCGCAAAATCCCTTACGGCTAGACCTGTTCTTATGCCGATATCGCGCGCGAAATCGGCAGCCCGCGGGCTTTCCGGGCCGTGGGCCAGGCGAATCACAACAACCCCGTGTCGATTGTGGTCCCTTGCCATCGCGTGGTGGGTGCAGGCGGTTCACTCACCGGCTACGGTGGCGGTCTGGAGATCAAAGAAAAACTGCTGCGCCTGGAAGCGACGCAGCAGCCTTTGCAGTTCGCGTTGAGCGCAGCCGGTTAGAATACCGCGCCCATCACTCTCTTCGACTCAGCGTGGCGGCCGGCCTGATCCCGCCGGCGGCTGGCCTTTGTTCGGCTCCGGATTCATTGACGCGGGATTCGCATTCGAATTTGCGGGCCGATGGTCGTCAGTTGATTCCCGGTCGGGCGAATTTGCCGGCGACGTGCTGTTGCGTCCCACCGTGACGTGATTGACTACTTTTCTGTTACCAGCAAACGACTGAACAATTCGGGTTGCCGTGAGCTTCTCTTTCGCGGTGTTCACCGAACCAGTGGTTTCAATATTCTCGCCGGAGACGGTTACGCTTACATTGTCGCCGCTGAGCGTGGGCTCTTTGCTTAGAGCATTCTGAATTTCACGCTGCAGGTCAGAATCGGTCATCAGGGCTGTGCCTCCGCTTTCCGCGCCGGGCGTCTGGGGTGTTTCCACCGGAGTGGTTCCGGCTGCGCCTGCGGCGCCTCCTCCCGAAGCGTCAGTGCCGGAGCCGGGACTCGATCCTTGCGGAGTCGAAGGCGTCGTTGGGGTGGACGGCCTTGCCGTGCCTGCTGGCTGCGCCGGGGCGGAGGAACCGAGTTGTGTCTGGCCATTGGGCGAGCTGTTGCCATATACGCTGCCCGCGTTGTTCCCGGCAGGCGTTGTCTGGCTGCTCTGCGCTGCTGCATAAGCGGTCGCAATGGCCAGGACGAACAAAGCCAGTTGATAAGTCTTTTTCATGATGGTGCCTCCGGGGACCTGCGAAGGGGTCGATTCAGGGCCACGCCCCAGATTTTGAGCAAAAATGGTGTTCGGCGGAGATGCTGCAGCTCCGGCACCATTTCGGCAGGCTTTCGCCAGTTACCTCCGACTAGCCCCAATTGACTAATAATGCTGGATTTAAAGCCAGAGTTGCATGACAATCATGAAACAGCTGTTTTTTGGCGTGTGACGCAGGCCACCCAGAATGGGCATCCTGATGCAACTCCGGGCTACACGCGACCTCTCACCGTAAGTAGGCGAAAAAGTCTATTTCCAATACGAGCGGCAGGAGTTAGAAGAAAGCGGTAAACTCACCTTATGCACGGCCACGCGCACCCATCTGCTCCACGAGCTCTTCGGTATTCGCTGGTGGCGACGTTCGCCTACGTGCTGGTAACGCTGATCGCTGGAATCCGCGCCCACAGTCTCGCCTTACTTTCAGAGGCTGGCCATAACGTTACTGATCTCCTGGCGCTACTGCTTTCATGGGTTGCAGTTTATGTGCAAATGCGCCCGCCCAGCGCGACCAAAACATTCGGCTATCATCGGGCTGGCGTGGTGGCAGCGTTTATCAATGCGCTGACGCTGGTGGCGATTTCCTTTTACATTTTTTATGAGGCGGTCACCCGTCTGCGACATCCCGTGGAAGTGCAGCCGCGCCTCATGATCTGGGTGGCTTTGGCGGGCGTGATCATGAATGGCGCCATTTCCTGGTTCCTTTTCCGCGCGGCCCGCGATGTAAATATCCGCAGTGCATTCGTTCACCAGGTGGGAGACACGCTCTCCACCGCTGCCGTAATCGTTGGCGGCTGGGCGATCCTCTGGACCGGCCAGACCTGGATTGATCCCGCGCTTTCCATCGGCATCGGCTGCCTGATTCTATGGTCTTCGCTCGGCATCATCCAGGAAACATTGAACATTCTTCTCGAAGGCGCTCCCCGCGGGATGTCCGTTCATCAGATCGTGAATGAAGTGAGCCGTGTAACCGGAGTCAACGACGTGCATGACGTACACGTATGGAGCATCGGTTCAGATACGCACGCGCTGGCCTGCCATATCCGGATTGACGACATGCCCCTTTCCGAGAGCGACAACATCCTGCGCCACGTTCGCCAGGTACTATCCAGCAGCTTCCATATTGAACACACCACCATTCAGGTAGAAAACGAACCGTGCGATGTCGCTCATGGCTGCGTGATTCCAGTTCACCACATGAACGGCGCATCCTCGCCCGTAAGGTCTTCAGAAAAACACGAGCAGCATCCCCACCCCGTAGCCAAGCTGCGTTAAGCCTTTCTGCCCGGGCCTGCGAAGCCAGGCTTCTTCTCCATCCGGACCGGCGACTGTCTTTCGTAGATCAGTTGGACAGAATCCAGCGTGTCAATCTCTTCGGCTGATTTATCCGGGCGGAGTCGGACGATCCGCGGAAAGCGCAGCGCGTAACCACTGGCGTGGCGCCCGGAGCGCATTATGTTATTGAACGCAACTTCAATCACGATCTTCGGTTCCACTACTCGTCGGAAGCCTTGATCCGCAAGCGTGTGCCCGAGGAACCAGCGGGTCATGTCCGCGATCTCCGCATCGGTGAGGCCGGAATATGCCTTGCCCACATCCTTGAGCTCTTCGCCGTCGCGGACGGCGAAGGTGTAGTCGCTCAGGACCCTGGCGCGCTTCCCATGTCCCCATTCGACCGCCGTCACGACTACGTCCAGGGTGGCAAGCTCACGCTTGATCTTGAGCCACGACTTGCCGCGTCTTCCCGGCGAATATGCTGAAGCGGGATCTTTCACCATCAGGCCTTCATTGCCACGGCGGCGCGCCTGTTCAAAAAGGTCGTCCAGATGTTGCGCGGAT
>JBAIYI010000771.1:0-3004 GCA_037915955.1 Terriglobales bacterium | reverse complement strand
GGCCAGCAGGGGAATTTCATAGCTGGTGAGCTGGTCCGGATAGCCGGTCCCATCCCAGTGTTCATGGTGATGCCGGATGATCGGCAGCACGCTGCGGAAAGACCGCAACGGCCGGCAAATGGCTTCTCCGGTCACCGGGTGTTGCTTCATGATGCGCCACTCGTCTTCAGTAAGATGCGTGCCTTTCTTCAAAATCTCGTCGGGAATGGAAACTTTCCCCAGATCGTGCAGATATCCGCCGCGCTTCAGGGCGATGATGCTTTCGCCGTCCAACCCGATGTGGTGTCCCAGGTCCGCCGCATACCGCGCCAGCCGCTCGCAATGGTTCCCGGTGTATGGGTCGCGCGACTCAATGCCCAGCGCCAGCGCCACCAGCACCTCTTCCGCGTTCTCGAGCTCATCAGTAAACTCCTTGAGCTTGAGCAGTGACTTCACTCGCGCGAAGAGCTCTTCCGGGTAAAGCGGCTTGCTCAGAAAATCGTCTGCTCCTGCCTCGATGCCACGCACGCGATCATCGCGGTCACTCAGCCCCGTAATCATCACCACCGGCACCAGCCTGGTAATGGGATCGCCCTTGAGTTCACGGCATAGCTCGTAGCCGGACTTCCCCGGCATGATCACATCCAGCAGCACCAGGTCCGGGTGCTGCCCCAGCACCATCTCGCGTGCTTCGTTGGGTTCGCTTGTGGTCAGTATCTCGTAGCCGCGTGAGGAGAGCAGTTCGCGAAGAAGGTGCAATGTATCCTGCCGGTCATCGACCACCAGAATACGTGGAGAACGCTGCTTCAATCGGCCAAACTCTTCCCTTAGCTTCTCCGAGATAAAGCCCATCCGATCTTGAGAAGGGCAGGAAGGGTTGAGGGTTGCATCGAGCAACTCTGAGAATACTGAGGGCTGGTTATGGTCTGCGGACATCGAGTACTCATACTGCTGTCCACAACTGTCTAATCCATGGACCAGAACAACGTGGAAGCCAGGGGGATAAGGGCATTTTAAGGTAAATACCCGTACAAAAGAAGCGAAGATTTGTGAGAAGCAGTAAAAATACTTTAATCCCAAAGGAGTAGCTAGCACGACCCGGCCTTGAGTGATGTTTATAATATCCGCCACCCATGGCTGGCCCTCAACGTACCTGCCTGATGCTGCTGGTTTTGCTCTCGTCCGCGCTGGCGGCGCCGCGCCAGCATACGATTCTTCTGGGCCGCTGGCGGAGCGTTCCCACGGTCACCGACTCGGGTAAAGGTCCTGAAGCCAGGATTCGCGAGCTGATGATTGACGACCGGTTGCGGGAATATACCGCCGGGCCGATTCATGAAGTCACCGACCGCCTATTTGTGATCCGCCGAATCCAGCGGCTCAATGAGGCCCTTCCTGAAGAGACGAGACAAGCTCGCTGGACATGGCGGCTGGCCGGCTGGATCAGCGTCGACCGCCAGACCGGACACGTGGCCCAGCTCAACTTGCCCATGTTCGATCCTGAATCCTCTGAGGCAAGCTGGTATCGTGATTATGCGGCCTATTGCGGATCATCCGATGATGGGAGCAAGGCCTATCTGATGGTCTATCAACTCGGGAAACGCAAACCCGTTCTGAAGCGCGAGTTCGCCGGCCCAGGTTGCGCGGCTCCCAGATGGGAGCGTGACCCCAGCCGGGTGACGTTCATCTCAGAAAAGGGAGAGAAGACCACCTTCCACGTGCATTCACGCGGCGCCGAGCAGCAGGCAGAAAGCGGAGAAGAAGAATCACAGCAATGAAGACCCTGGATGAATATTTGCAGGACGCGGCTGTCGCTCACGGGCACCTCTGTGCCGGGCAGGTTCTGGGCGTCCGCATGGCCATGCACGGATTGCATCAGCTCGGTCTCGACGATCCACAGGGCAAAGATCGCAAGCGCATTGTCACGTTCGTGGAGATCGATCGCTGCGCCACTGACGCGGTCATGGTCGTAACCGGCTGCCGCCTCGGCAAGCGCGCCCTCAAGTTCCGCGACTGGGGCAAGATGGCAGCGACGTTCGTTGACGTCGAGACCGGCAAGGCCGTTCGCGTCGCGGCGCGGGAATCTTCCAAAGACCTGGCCAGGAAGATGTATCCCGACCTGCCCGACAAAAACCAGCAGCAGATGAAGGCCTATCGCGAGCTGACTGACGACCAGCTGTTCCAGACCCAGTGGGTCAAGGTCGATCTGCCGGCGCAGGAGTTTCCCGGGTTCAAAGGCGAGCGCATTGTCTGCGCCCGGTGCGGGGAAGGCATCAGCTACCAGCGCGAAGTCCGCCAAGCCGGCGAAATTCTGTGCAAAGGCTGCGCCGGCGAGAACTATTACAGGCCGGTTTGATCCTTATTCAACAACGGCTTAAGCACCAGACCCGCAGATTTCCTTCGTCCTCTCAGAACTTTTGCACCCTCTGGTGCGTATTTATAATCAGGAGCCGCAAAGGCACGCCTGCGGCAACATGGGAGGAAAACATGCGATTGCAGTCGCGATTTGCGCTTGGCGCAGTTGTCTCCGGTTTGCTGTTTGTGGCGGGTTGTTCAGTCTCAACGCGGGGCGGCGACCCGAATCACCCAAAAGATGTCGAAATCAAAACCCCTATGGGCAGCCTGAGCGTGCATAAAGGACAAATGGATCCCAAATCGGCGGGCCTTTCTGAATATCCCGGAGCGCAGCCGCAGAAATCAGACGATATGGATGGCGACTCCAACGCCAACGTGAACATCTCCAGTTCTCTTTTCGGGATGAAACTGGTGGTCCTGAAGTACCAGACTAGCGATCCTCCGGACAAAGTGCTCGGGTTTTACAAGAAGGACCTTTCCAAATACGGGGACGTGCTCGACTGCAATGGAGGCTTCAGCATGAGCTTCCACAAACATGACAAAGATTCTGAGGTCACCTGCGAAGGTGACCACTCTCATTCCAAAGATGGCTATACCCGCGAGCTCAAAGTAGGAACGGAAAATAACCAGCGCATCGTCGCGCTGAAGCCGTCCGGCAGCGGCACGAATTTTG
>JBAIYI010000089.1:0-1778 GCA_037915955.1 Terriglobales bacterium | reverse complement strand
TCAGAGATCGTCGGCGTGGCCGCTGACGTGAAGAACCGCGGCGTTGCTCTTGATCCGCAGCCGCAGCTCTATTTTCCCTTCTCCCAGATTCCCTGGGGCAATATGAATCTCATCGTGCGGACAGCCAATGAACCGCATGCCATGGTTTCTTCCCTGCGCGCCCAGGTCGAAGCCATTGATCCTGACCAGCCCATCAACGCTGTGCAAACCGTTGACGAACTCATGGACGCTTCTCGGGCGCAGCCTCGGTCGTTCACCGTGCTGATCGGCGGATTCGCCGGGCTCACGCTGGTGCTGGCCATCGTCGGCATCTACGGTGTGCTGGCGTACTCCGTCGCGCAGCGACGCCAGGAACTGGGCATCCGTCTGGCTCTCGGCGCCAGCCGTGACGACATTGTGCGCCTCGTGGTTCGCCAGGGGCTGAACCTCACGATCGTCGGAGTGGGCATCGGGCTGGCGCTTGCGATTGTTGCCGCCCTGGCCATGAGAACGACCCTTTCCGGCGTGCTCTTCAAGACCAACGCGTATGACCTCACCACCTTTGCGCTGGTGCCGCTTGGCTTACTCGCAATCGCAACCGTGGCCAGCTACCTGCCGGCGCGGCGAGCCACACGCGTAAGCCCGACCGAGGCGCTGCGATAATCGCGAAGCGGGTCGGATTGAATCAACGCAGGCAGTGGGATGAAAATCGAAGATATAAGCTGCCGGCTTCCAGTTCTGTGGTGAATTGTTTTCAAGGTGCCATGTTCTGAAATCGCTGGTTGCTGGCTACTGAGCGCAGAATCGTGGTCTTGTTAGGATAATACTTCCATGCTCTTCCCGGATTTCCAACAGTTCTCGCGCCTCGCCCAGGAATCCACGCTTATCCCCGTTGCCAAAACCGTGGCTGCTGACTTGCGCACGCCCGTTTCGGCGTTTCTCAGCGTAGCCGCAAATGAGCCACAGGCGTTCCTGCTGGAGTCGGTGGAAGGCGGAGAAAAGATCGGCCGCTATACGTTTCTCGGCGTCCGGCCTTACATGACGATCGCATCGCGCGGCAGGAAAATCACAGTTCACAGGAACGGAAAAAAGCGGGAGTTGGAAGGCGGCATCTTTAAAGAGCTCGATCAGCTCCTGCGCGAGCACAAGCCTGCGCATGTTCCAGGACTGCCGCCATTTACCGCCGGCGCGGTGGGATTCTTCTCACACGATGCGGTGCGCCAGCTTGAACATCTTCCCGAAATCGCAAATGACGATCTCAAACTTCCTGATTGCGTGCTGATGTTCTTCGATCGTCTGCTGGCCTTTGACCACGTCCGTCATGAGATCTTCATCGTGGCTACCGCCGACGTTCGCAGCCTGCCCGCAAAAAAAGCCTATGCCCAGGCGGTTCGTGATATAGAAAACATCGAGCGCCAGCTCTCCGCTCCGCTCGCGGCGAAGTATCTGCGCCCCCCTAAGCCAAAGCCGGGGAAGGTCAAACCTCGGATTTCCGTCAGCAAAGATCGCTTCATGAAAACCGTCGAAAAGATTAAGCAATACATTTTCGCCGGCGACGTCTTTCAGTGTGTCCTTTCGCTGCGGCTGGAACTTGAGCCCGGAGTGGCTCCGTTTGACATCTATCGCGCTCTTCGCCGCGTGAACCCCTCGCCTTACATGTACTTTCTGCGCATGGGCGGCATGACGGTGCTAGGATCATCGCCGGAGATGCTGGTGCGCGTCACAGGAAAGAAGATCGAATACGCCCCGATCGCGGGCACTCGTTGGCGCGCCGAATCGCCCGAAGAAGATCTGCGCCT
>JBAIYI010000548.1:0-1656 GCA_037915955.1 Terriglobales bacterium | reverse complement strand
TCGGTCTGTTTCTCGTGCTGATGGTGCTGTGGGAGACGTTTGAAACCATCGTGCTGCCACGCCGCGTGACGCGGCAGTTCCGGCTGACGCGTGTGTTTTATCAGTCGACCTGGAAGCCATGGCGGGCGCTCGCAGCATTGAGGAGAAGCAAGAAGAAGCAGGACGTGCTGCTTAGCTATTACGGTCCGCTATCGCTGCTTTTCCTGCTGGCATTTTGGGCGGGCACGCTGGTTCTGGGTTTTGCTCTGATTCATTTCGGAGCTGGCTCAGAGTTTCGCGGCGAACTGTATCCGAACCAGTTCGGCAACGCGCTGTATCTGAGCGGAACCACGCTGTTTACGCTTGGGCTGGGCGACATAACTCCGGCCTCGCCACTGGCGCGGTTTCTCACTGTGCTGGAAGCGGGGATCGGCTTCGGCTTTCTGGCGCTCGTGATTGGTTATCTTCCGGTGCTTTATCAATCCTTTTCGCGGCGTGAAGTCACGATCTCCCTGCTCGACGCACGTGCCGGTTCGCCGCCCACGGCCTTTGAGATGCTGCGCCGCAATGCCGGCGAACACATGGATTTTGAGGCGCTGACCGAAGTCCTGCGCGACTGGGAAAAACTCTCCGCCGACCTGATGGAGACGCATCTTTCTTATCCGGTGCTCGCTTACTTCCGCTCGCAGCATGACAACCAGTCATGGATCGCGTCGCTCACGGCGGTGCTGGACGTCTGCGCGCTCGCAATGGTTGGGCTAGATGGGATGTGCCAGTATCAGGCACGCATGACCTTCGCAATCTCGCGACACGCTTTGGTGGACCTGAGCCAGGTGTTTTCGGCCGCGCCAGCGCTGGAGCAATCTTTACACAGGCTCACGCCGGAAGACCTGGCATACATGCGCGAGGAGTTGAGAGGCGCTGGAGTGAAATTGCTGGACGGCGACGCCGCCGACACTGAGCTCAAACGTATTCGTGCACTGTATGAGCCTTATGCGATAGCGCTGGCCAGACACCTGAGACTGGAGCTTCCTCCTTGGGTGAAGCGCGAGGGCAGCACCAAAGACAACTGGCAGACCACGGCCTGGCAGCAGAGGCAGAGCCTATCCGCGCAGGAAAAAGTGGCAGTGCAGGATGAGCATTTTTGAAAAACAAGCCTCTAGCTACTAGCTCCTAGCTAGAAGCAGCACGGTCCGAGAATTGGCGGATGAATGCACCCGCAATTGAGGCTTACAATGAGGGATCATGTCCACCATCAGCGTTGAACCGCTTAACCATGCCGAAGTCGCTCGCCGGCCGTTGCGCGCCGAAGACTGCGTTCTCTCCGTTATCGATATACAGGACAAGCTGCTACCGGCGATCTGGGAAAAAGAGCGGGTAGTCCGCAACTCGCAGCTCCTAATCCGGCTGGCGCTGCTGCTCGATATCCCGATTGTCGCCAGCGCACAGTACAGGAAGGGTCTGGGCGAAACGGTTCCTGAGATTGCGTCGCTCATGCCGGACGTGAAGGTTGTGGATAAGTTGGAGTTCGGCTGCTTCGGCAATGCTGATTTTTGTGCGGCAACGGCTTCGCTTTCCGGGCGGAACACACTGCTGGTGTGCGGCATTGAGGCTCATATCTGCGTCACGCAGACCGTGCTGGGCGCATTGAACAACGGCCAGACGGTGCACGTAGCC
>JBAIYI010000104.1:0-3370 GCA_037915955.1 Terriglobales bacterium | reverse complement strand
CAGAACAAAGCAGGGATATGGCTGCACGGCGGCGGGTCTTCAGCGCAAACATTTTGATCTCCGGTTCAGGTGTATCGGGCAATATAGCATTTACAATCCCATGCTGAAACCAGCAGATAAAACAAGGGGACAGGTAGTGGCGACCAGACCGGCACCAGCCAGATCAAAATCCAAATCGGCCCGGATCAGTGACACCTTTTCGCAGGCGGAGCAGGCAGCAAAGTTCATCCAGAAGAAAACGAAACTGCGTCCGGAAGTTGCCATTGTTCTCGGCTCAGGGCTGGGCGGCTTTGCCGATGATATGCACGACGCAGTTCGCATCCCCTACAGCAAGATCCCCCACTTCTCGCGCTCCACTGCCATAGGCCACGTCGGCCAACTGGTGATCGGAAACGTGGGTGCAACTCCGGCCGTGGTGATGCAGGGGCGTTTTCATCAGTACGAAGGTTATCCGCCGCAGACCGTGGTCTTCCCTGTTCGCGTGTTTGCGCGCATGGGTATCCGCAGCATCATCCTCACTAACGCGGCAGGAGGAATAAAGCTCGACTATGGTCAGGGTCGGCTGGTGCTCATCACTGATCACATCAACCTGCAGGGAAATAATCCACTGGTCGGCATGGAAGACCCGAGATTCGGGCCGCGATTCATCGATATGAGCGATGCCTATAACAGCAGCTTTCGCCAGATGGCACATAACGCCGGGAAAAAACTGGGAATCGATCTCGGCGAAGGCGTCTATGCCGGCCTGCTCGGTCCCAGCTATGAGACGCCAGCCGAGATTCGCTTCCTGCGGACGATCGGCGCGGACCTGGTTGGAATGTCAACGGTGGCGGAGGTCATTGCCGCGCGCCAGCTTGGAATGAACGTGCTGGCGATCTCGTGCGTTACAAACATGGCGGCTGGCATCCTCAACCAGAAGATCAACCATGAAGAAGTGCTTGAAACAGGACGCCGCATCGCCGGGCAGTTCAAGGCGTTGCTGCGGGAAGTCGTGCCTATGATCGCAAAGGGCTAGAACTCTCCAACGAGCTAAGCATCCCCGATCACACGATAGACGAGCTTCCTTTGCTCCTGCGGCGGGTTGGGTCCGATCGTGTAGCTCTGCTCAATGAGCGCTTTTGCCCGTTCGAACTTCTCCCGCGAGTTGTAATGCACGGTACAAAGCGGTTCACCGCTGGAGAGGCGATCGCCCAGTTTCTTGTGGACGATAATACCCACGGCTGGATCTACGGTGTCTTCTTTCCTCTCCCGGCCACCGCCGAGCAGGACCGACGCAGTCCCAATCTGCTCGCACATTATCGCCGTCACAAAGCCGGGATCCTTGCTCGTAATCTCTGCCGTGTGCTGTGCCTTGGGCAGCAACTCGCGCTTGTCCATTACGACAGGATTTCCACCTTGCAGCCGGACCATCTCCGCAAATTTCTCTCGAGCCTTACCGCTGCGAATCATTTCATCCGCTACTTTGCGGCCAGCTTCAAGGTTCGCGCTCTTGCCGCCGAGCACAAGCATCCATCCCGCAAGAATGGAGCACAGCTCGCGCAGGTCGGCCGGACCTTTGCCTTCCAGCACGTCAAAGCACTCGATCACCTCAAGTGCGTTACCCACGGCCTTTCCCAGCGGCTGATTCATGTCGGTAATCAGGGCGATGACGCGCTTACCCAGGCGCTGCCCTGTTTCCACCATCAACTCAGCGAGAAACACCGCGTCTTTTTCCGCTTTCATAAACGCACCGCTGCCGGTTTTCACGTCGAGCACCAGTGCGTCAATGCCTTCCGCCAGCTTCTTGCTCATGATGGAAGCGCAGATCAGGTACGGACTTTCGACTGTGCCGGTAACGTCACGCAATGCATAAAGCTTCTTGTCTGCCGGAGCGATCTCGGCGGTCTGGCCAATCATGGCGGCACCGCATTGAGAAAGAACTCGGCGAAACTCAGAAGTCGAAAGATTCACATTGAAGCCGGGGATTGATTCCAGTTTGTCCAGCGTACCGCCGGTGTGTCCGAGCCCCCGGCCGGAAATCATGGGTACATATAAGCCAGCCGCAGCCACCACCGGCGCCAGAATCAATGATGTCTTGTCGCCTACGCCACCAGTGGAGTGTTTATCAACTTTTGCGGCAGGAAGTTCTGAAAAGTCGATGACCTTGCCGGAATTCAGCATGGACTCGGTCAATGCAGCCAGCTCTGGGCGGGTCATTCCGCACAGCACCACAGCCATGAGCCAGGCGGCAATCTGGTAATCGGGAATATCGCCGCGAGTGCAGCCGTTGATCAGGAACTCAATTTCGGCGCGCAAAAGTTCGCCGCCGTAACGCTTGCGCCGGATCAGGTCTGTGAGGTGCATCTGAAGCTCAGGATAGCCGGAAGCTGCAGGGCAGTAAATCCTGGATGGACATTTCTAGATAACCCTCTGGGCCTTTGAAGATTACGCGGCAATCGTCGTCGCCGAACTCAGAGATCACCTGACGGCAGGCTCCGCAAGGCGAGCACGGAACGTCATCTGCGGTTACCACCGCCACGGCCCGCAACTTCAGCTTCGCAGACTTGCTCTCCCGCACCGCAGTGAAGATGGCGGAGCGTTCCGCGCAATTGGTAAGCCCGTAAGACGCATTCTCCACGTTGACGCCGGTAAAGATCTCGCCCCCATCGGTGAGGATGGCGGCGCCTACCCGAAAGTTCGAATATCGGGCGTAGGCCCGTGCCAGCGCCGCGCGCGCAGCCTCAAGCAGGCGATTGCGGTCAGCTTCGGGGAGGTGGTTGGAAGCCATGAGCATATCCTCTAGGAAAGCTTTACCTTATCACGTGCTCCTAGACGCGACGGCGGGCAATCGTAACCCATTGTAAACAAAAGAATAACCACTCCCCACCCGTCTTCCGGAGCCGCATCTGCATATATATAAGGAGCCCGCCTTCTAGGTCTGAAAAACCTGTTCTGCTGCTCAATTCAGGGTGTCTCAGTTGATGTACGGAGGAATTCAACGACGTGGCTGCGCAGACTACCACAGTGCCAAACATGTACGGCGTGAGGGCGGATTCATGCCCGGACCGCTCGAACAGTCATGAGGGTGCCGTGGCAAGTCTCCACCCTGGTGAGCGGACGCTGCTGCCGGCACGCAACAGCTCCGCTCTACCGGAAGTTCGGAAGCAGGGACCGATTGCTATAATCCCGGGCATGCACTGGGATGAGCTTACGGATGAGGCACTTATCGCAAAGTACCGCGATGAGGTCGATAAGCAGCTCGGCGAGCAGTACCTGAACGAGCTGTTCCGGCGCCATCACGTGAAAGTGGCCCGCTGGTGCATGGGCTTTACCGGTGACCGCGAGTCGGCCGCCGATCTGGCCCAGGAAATCTGCACCAAGGCTTACCAGA
>JBAIYI010000236.1:0-2564 GCA_037915955.1 Terriglobales bacterium | reverse complement strand
CGCTCAGGTAAATGGTCCGTTTTGCAGGATGGCATGCCAGTGAACGGGGCTGGAAATCTTGCGGAATGTCAAACTGGGCATCGCGGGCCTCCGCGGTCCCAATTTCCCACAGCAAGACTTTGTGCGGGCCATTCGCTGCGCGAACAAGGATCGCTGCTTCCGGCCCGGACGACCATACGTCAAAATCAACCACCTTGTCGCCGGCCGCGATCTGAAACTGAGAGCGGTTCACAGGTGATGGCCTCACTAACATTGCGGGTTCGCGAAATGGCGAATCACCCGCCCATGCAAGCGCGGCAATAGAACATACGAATAGCCATGCCAGCACACCACGGCGTGCCAGTGTCATGAGAGCTCCCTGATAAGAGGGGATTAAGTCCGGGGAACAATCTACATTTCAGGGAGGCTGGAAACAATAAGGTTTTGCAGGGATAGCCTGCCGCAGTCATAAATCTTTCTGCCGCGCCAGTTCCCTGCTCAGGTAGATCATCTGTCCGGTGTGGTGGGCCAGGTGGGCGGCGCAGATCACGAACAGATAGAAGCGCGTGCCGGCATGCTCCAGGCCTTTGGCGGAGTAGGCGGCGCAGAAATCGTCAGGCGACTGGCGGGCCAGCGTCTGGCGGACCAGGGCGACGGCCTGCTGGAAGCGGTCGAGCAGCAGGGCTTTCGGATGTCGCTCAGAGTCAGTGAACTCCAGCGGGCGGTTGCGGACGTAACCGGTGCCGGCGATCTCCGCGCCCACGTAGAAGTTGAGGTTGCCGGTGAGGTGCAGCAGCAGGTGGCCGATGCTGTTGCCGTACGGGTAAGGCCGCGCCCAGAGCTGATCGTCAGTAAGTGGTTCGAGCAGGGCGAGGATGGCGTCGGCTTTTTCCTGGTAGAAGCGGCTGAGTTCGGTGGCGACTGTGGAGTTGAGGTCAGGCATGACCGGAATAGTGTGGACAAGATGGCGGCATGAATCAACTGGCTGGTGGGATATAAAGGCATCTCACCGCAGAGCGCGCCGAGTGCGCAGAGACAAGAAGATTTGCCACTGATGAACACAGATGAACACTGATCTGCGTTGATTGGCGGAGAGCATCTGGTAATCGCCCGCGCAAGCCGTTGTGATCTGGGCTCACGCGACACTGCAGCGGAGCCGATCCCTCGTCGTGCTCGCCTCGAATGCTCGGCTACGCACTCTGTCGGGATGGGGCCTTCAGGGGAAGAAAGCTTGGGTCGTGGCGGGCGCTCGGGGATACGGTGGCGATGCGCTAAAATAGAGTGTTTGACTTAGATCATCCGGCCCGCCTGTTCGGAACTGCGCAAGACAACTCTCAAAGTCGCAGCAGAATAGCAGGATGTGAGCCAAGAAGGACGCAGGACGCAATCATGGCAACCGCACTTGAGACCTCTCGACCCACCCTACGAGTTCCCACCACTCCGTTCAAGAACGAACCGCTGACGGACTTCACCAACCCGGAAAATGCCCGCAAGATGCGCGATGCGCTGCGCGTGGTGGGCGCGGAGCTGGGCCGCGAATATGACATGGTGATCGGCGCCCGGCTGATCAAGACCACGGAAAAGATCAAATCGGTGAATCCGGCGCGGCCGTCGCAGGTGGTGGGCGTGTTCCAGAGCGCCGGACGCGAGCACGTGCAGCCGGCGATCGATGCCGCTGCCGCGGCGTTTGAGAGCTGGAAGCGGACGACGGTGGAGCAGCGCGCGTCCTTGATTCACGCGGTGGCCACGATCCTGCGCGAGCGCAAGTTCGAGTTTTCGGCGTGGATGGTCTATGAGGTGGGCAAGAACTGGGCTGAGGCGGATGCGGACATCGCGGAGACGATTGACTTTGCCGAGTTCTACTCGCGCGAGGCGCTGCGGCTGGCCAAGGCGGAAACGCCGGTACAACTGCCAGGCGAGCATGACACGCTGACCTACATTCCGCTGGGCGTGGGCGCGGTGATTCCGCCGTGGAACTTCCCCTGCGCGATCATGGCCGGTATGACGATGGCGGCCATTGTGACTGGAAACACCGTGGTACTGAAGCCTTCGCACGATTCGCCGGCGATTGCGGCGAAGTTCTTTGAAGTCCTTCAGGAAGTGGGCGTGCCGGACGGCGTGGTGAACTTCTGCCCCGGGTCGGGCTCCAGCTTTGGCGCCGGACTGGTGGAGCATCCGCAGATGCGGTTCGTCGCCTTCACCGGATCGAAGGAAGTTGGGCTCGATATCAACCAGCGCGCCGCCAAGCACAATCCCGGCCAGAAGTGGATCAAGCGCGTGGTGCTGGAGATGGGCGGCAAAGACGCAATCGTGATTGACGCGGACGCGAACCTGGACGCCGCGGTGGAAGGCGTGGCGCAGGCAGCATTTGGCTTTAACGGGCAGAAGTGCTCGGCGTGCTCGCGCGCGATTGTCGACGAAAAAATCTACGACGTGTTCCTGGAGCGGCTGAAAAACCGCGTCAACCAGATTGCCGTGGGCGATCCGGTGGAGAACAAAGCCGTGGGCCCGGTGGTGAGTGACAAGGCTTACAAGAGCATTCTTGAGTACATTGAGGTCGGCAAGAAGGAAGGACGCGTGATCAA
>JBAIYI010000544.1:0-4978 GCA_037915955.1 Terriglobales bacterium | reverse complement strand
GCAGGCAGGAGAAATCTGGGCGGGAACCAGCAATCGCCTTGTCTATCTCACGCGCGATTCCGGAGCTACATGGAACAACGTCTCTCCTTCGGGTCTTGCCGACCCGTTGCAGGTGCTTTATGTGGAGCCCTCGCACCACGATGCGGCAACTGCCTATCTTACGGTAGGCGGAACGCGCGAGTCCACTCCAGCGTACGCGGCGCGAACCCACGATTTCGGCAAGACGTGGGAGAAGATCGTGAACGGCATTCCCGAAGGCGAGATGGTGCGCGTGCTGCGCGAGGATCCCAAGCGCAAAGGCCTTTTGTACGCGGGAACCGATACCGGTGTTTATATCTCCTGGGACGATGGCGACCGCTGGCAGCCATTCTCGCTCAACCTGCCGGCAACGCCCATCACTGACCTTCAGGTACATGGCAACGATCTGGTGATATCAACTTTCGGCCGCAGCATGTGGGTGCTGGACGACGTAAGCGCTCTGCGCGAGATTAAGCCGGAGGTTACTGCTGCCGGCGCATATCTCTTTCCGCCGGCAACGGGAATGCGCGTGCGCTGGGACAATTATCAGGACACGCCATATCCCATCGAGACTCCTGCGGGCCAGAACCCGCCTGACGGCGCCATCATCGATTACTACCTGGATAAGCCGCAGCCCGGCGGGTTGACTCTGACCATCTATGACGAAAAAGGGGCGGAGATCGCGGGCTTCTCCAGTCAGGCGAAAGAAGTTGACCTGCCTCCGGCCAACGTTCCGAGCTATTGGTTTGGGCCGTCGCCCGCGTTGTCGAATGCGCCTGGTGTGCATCGTTTTGTCTGGAATCTCAGATATCCTGAGCCCGCGACGCTTCCGTTCGGCTACTACGGCGAACTGCTGGAATACACCGAATACACGCTGGCTGACCACGCTATTCCCGGCGAGACTCCAAGGCAGCAGCCGCGCGGTCCTCTGGTTGCGCCCGGTAAATACACGGCTGAACTGCGCGCTGGGGACAAAACATTGCGCCAACCGCTGACGGTAGAACTTGATCCACGGGTTCACGCGTCGCAGGCGGACCTGACAGCGCAAAGCGATCTCTCGCTCCAGATTACACGCGGGATGAAGACAAGCTATGACTCCTACCAGCAGGTTACGGCGCTGAAGAAGGCATTGGCTGCGCATCATGCCGAAAATCAGAAGCCCGCGAGCGGCGATTCCCAGCTGAAGGACGCTGCGACGCAGCTGGAAAAGAAAATCGCCGCAGTGGAGAGAGGCACGCGGACTGCTCCCGGATTCGGACCAGTGAATCGCGATCTGGCGCGGCTGCTTTTCAGCGTTCAGAATGCCGACATGCGTCCATCGCAGTCAGTGAGTGCAGCCGTGCAACACACCTGCGAGTTGCTCACCAAGAACCTGCAGGCGTGGCAGCAACTGAACGCGCAAGACATTCCCCGATTCAACGGAATGCTGAGCGGTGCGAACGCGGCGGCATTACCGGTCGCCAATGCAGGAGCGGGGGGATGTGAGTAAGTTGAAGTGGAGGTAGATCTCTTTGGCAATTGGTTGCGTTAATGAGCGGCGCCTGACAGGGCACGCCGCTCGCTGTGGTTCAGCTGCTTCTGAACAGTAGATCTAAGATGTGGCCACGTTGGGGGCGAGGGCCCGGGCAGCCGTGGGCTGCGGACGCAGCAGCAAGTAAAATGCGGCGACGTGCGTGATCATCAACAGGGGCACATAGATGATCGGGATGAAGTATGCGGCCCCCAGCTGCCCCGCAATCGCAGGAAGATTACCGATGGTTGCGTGATAATAGTCAAGAATCAGATCGACAATGCCCACCAGATTGAAAGCCGCGACGAACAGCCAAAACAGCGGCCGAATTCTCACCGTGAGAAGCGCCAGCAGCGCGAGCACGCCGGTCGCCAGGTCCCAGTAGGCGGCGAACGGAGCAAAGCCGGCGGGCAGATTCGTTCCGACAACTCCGGGAAGAATAAAGACCAGCCCGAAGAAGCGGAAGCTGTGCAAGGTGGCAATGGCGCGTTGCGCTGCCACGGAGTCCATGGACTTGAGCCTGGGGAAAATATACGTGCGGAAGCAAAGCAGCCACGCGACATAACCCGCAATGAGATGAATCCGGAAGATGGTTTCCTGCGACATTCGTACCTCCTGTTGCTGTTCAAAGCTTGGTACCCATTGGTACCAATCTTCATTTTCGATGGTACTGAGTGGTACCATGGTTGTCAAGAGGGCCTGGCTCCTGGCAAAACGGCGCGAGAAAAGCGGAGAAGAAACTGCGGTGAGGGACCGCATCCTGGATGCGGCATTTGCGGCCTTCACGAAGAGCGGCTACGCGACAGCGAGCATGCTGGAGATCGCGACGCGGGCGCGTGTTTCCAAGCGGGAACTTTACGCGCTGGTCGGCAACAAGCAGGAAATGCTGGTGGCCTGCATCAGCCGGCGCGCCAGGCGATTGGAGATACCGGCTGATCTGCCCGTAGCGCGCGATCGCGAAACGCTGGAACAGGTGCTGGCTTCCTTCGGAGCCAGGCTCCTCCGCGAGATCAGCGATCCCACGGTCATTGCCGTATTCCGGCTTGCCATCGCCGAAGCAGTCCAGTCCCCGGAGGTTGCGCGCACGCTCAACTCAATAGGACGTGAGGCAAGCCGCGCGGCTTTGCGGAAGATTATGGAGCAGGCACAGGAGTTCGGATTGCTTAAGGGCCATCCCGCGGAACTTGGCGAGCAGTTCGCCGGGCTGCTCTGGCGGGACTTGATGGTCAGCTTGCTGCTCGGAACCGCCGAACGACCGGCTACCCGCGAAATTACCGAACGTGCCCGCGACGCAGCAGCCGCGTTCCTGAAGCTTCACCCGCCGGGAAAATGAACAGCTGATTTCAACGTGCCAGGCGGTCCGCTCGCTGCGCGCAGGCCTGCGGCAGCGAGGAAGGGAATCCTTCCAGTCTTCAATGAAGGGTCGCTCTATTCGGTTCAGCTTTTTCCCTCGCGTTGCCACTGTGAGTTCTGTGTTTAAATGGCATTCGCATCTGTTTTAGAGCCACCGAATGAAAACTATCATCGATCCTGCTCAGCACAGTGCGACCTTGTCCCGATGGCGCGGGGCACGAGCGCGAATATGGATTTTTGATATCAGCCTCGTGCATGGCATTGCGGATCTATCGTCATGACGAGCCCGAAGCGCTCTTTATTTGTGGAGTGGGCTGCGAGCGTATTACCGGTCCATTCTCGTGGGATAACGCAGATATTTCCCTCGTCATAGGGACTTACAATGAAACTCCCGACCGTGTCATCGATACGAAAGCAGGCTTTGAACTGCAGTGCCATGGAATCGTTGTGTTGGTAGGACCGTCTACGGATTTTGAGAAGACGTTCGATAATTTCCTGGGCGAGAACCCACCGGCCTAAGACGTCCATCCGTTGCCGCGTTCGAAGCCCAGGAATCACTCAGCTGACCCTTTTCAAGGGAGACTAATGGACCAGCAACGTCTGGATATGATGCTCAACCAGATGGAGCAGAACTGTGATCCGGTTATTGGTTCGAGCGCGTCGATCCAGTTCATGCTCGATTGCATGCAGCTGATAGAAACAGAGCTACCCGAGTTTGCGGCGGAGGCGTTGCATGCCATTGAACGATCTCTTATCGAGAGGACGGCTCGCCAGCAATGGGATTCGTTGTGGCGCGAGTGTTGGGCTTTTGTCGACGCGCAACAGCGCGAGGGGGCAGGGAATTCCGGCGTCCCTGCACTGCGCGCGCTGATCTGTATTCTCGATGCGCTAAGAAATCCTGAGCAGCACGACATTGTCGATCATCTTTCCTTCTTTATCGGCTTGGTCAATCGAGTCAAGCCCCATTTCGCCCAAGAAGAACTCCTGTTGAGAAAACGGTTCGATAACTGTCTTTCAGAGACTTGATCAAGCCTGCACGCTTGAGAGGCACAGCGTTCAGACGGGTTATCGCAGCGTCTACTTCGTATCCTTTGCTCTCTTGGCAATCGCTCGCAGCCACATTCTGCGAATGAAGGCGCTTCCGGGATAGATCACTCGCCAATAGCGCGCGAAGCGGCGGCGGACTGGGGCGTCGGACGCGAACACTCGCGTCTCGGTGGTCAGAAGTGTGCAGTCAGGCCCGCAATCCTGCAGGCGGAAATTGATTCCTGCAAAAGCAAAACCGGGCGGCTGTGAGCGGAGAAAGTTGAGATAGTTCTCCGCCGTGGGCCTGGCCGCGGGGCGCCATCCCGGCGGCGCCGCCACCAGCGTTCCCAGCACGATCTCGCGGTTGGGTTCATCCGCCAGGGTAAGGAAGCTGGTTTTGCTCGCCACCTCGAGCAGCGGCTTCCCCGGCGGAGGATTGAGGATACTTTCCGGTCCGGGACGGCCAAGGCGTCGTATCCAGACCAGGGTGCCGAAGAGAAAAATCTCGTCGGCGCTCACGTCTTTCACCGCGCGATAAACCCGCTCCAGCGGTGCGGCAATGCGCATGGAATGGAATTCGTGGAACTGATACGCCGGAAAAAACCGGTCCAGGTCGCATTGCGGGGAGCTGACGCGAACTTCACGTGCGGGCAAGGACGCGCCCACAACCACCACGATTGCCGATGCGATCAGCACGAGTGCGGCGAGCCGGCGGTCGGACACTCCGAGGATTGCCAGTGGCCGAACCAGCGACAATCCTCCGATCAGCATGCCCAGCAGTCCGAGATCGACAAGAACGACGCCGCCCATATGCACAGACGTTATCACGCCGGAAGCGTGGGACCCAGTGTTGGATCAAGAAGAAGCTCGCTGGTTGGACAACGTTCCTGTCCCCGGCTTTCGATCGGGGCAGCGGAGACAATAGAACATGCGAACCAATGAGTGTTCTTCGTCTTCAACTTTGAGCTGTTTCAACGTGCGCGACCCGATACGGCGATCCAGGATTGCGAGCGCTCGCAGAATAGGGTCGGGAGACCGCAGGGCGTCGCGTGGATTCAAATCGAGATAGTT
>JBAIYI010000324.1:0-2237 GCA_037915955.1 Terriglobales bacterium | reverse complement strand
TGAATCATCGGGCCAATATCGGTTGTAATGTCTGTACCGCGGCCCTGCTGGATCTTTTTGGTCTTTTCAACACACGCGGTTAGAAAACGCTCGTAGATGCTCTCATGAACGTAGCAGCGTTCCACGGAGAGGCAGGTCTGGCCGGAGTTCATGAAGGCGCCCCAGACAGCCGCGCTCGACGCGACTTCAACGTCAGCATCGGCGCAGACGATCATGGGATCTTTACCGCCGAGTTCCAGCACCACCGGAAGCAACTTTGCCGCAGCAGCCTGGGCCACCTTCTTGCCCGTCGCCACGCTACCGGTGAAGACCATCTTGTCGATTTTTGACTGCAGCAGGGCCACTCCTGCGGCCCCATCGCCAGTCACAATCTGAAGAAGATCAGAATCAAGCCCCGCTTCGCGCAGCAGGCGTTGCAATTCAAGCGAGGAGAACGGCGTGAATTCTGATGGCTTCAACACCACGGCATTGCCGGTGGCGAGAGCAGTCAAGGTCTGCACTGACGGCAAACTAAACGGATAATTCCACGGGCTGATGATTCCGATCACTCCATATGGCTCACGATAAAGCGTGCCTTTCTTCAGCTTCATGATCGGGTTGGAGTGAGGGACCGGCTCGGGCAGGAGAAAAGCGGGAGCGTTATCGATCAGGTATTTCGCGCTGTCGAGAACCACCAGAACTTCGGTGCCGAGCGCCTCTGCGGTCGGCTTGCCCGCCTCGCGGGTGATCACCTGCGTGACGGCGTCCTTCTGGGCGCACAAGAGCTGCTGAAACTTGCTGATGATCTTCAGGCGATCGCCGACCGGTGTGGCTGCCCAGCGCGGTTGAGCAGCATGGGCACGCGTCACGGCAGCTGCAATTTCTTCTGCCGTCTGGCGGGGGATGGTTCCCACCGTTTCCTGCGTTGCAGGGTTTTTTACAGCGATGCCCTCGTTTGCGACGCGCTCAACATCTGCCTGGATCACATGCATGGTGTGTCTCCGACTAGTATTCTACGCTCACCAGAAACAGCCCGCTCGCGGGCGCAGTTGCCGCAGCGGCAGAACGATCGCGAAGCTCGAGGATTCGCCGAACATCATTTACGCTGAGGCTCCCTTTGCCGACCATCAGGAAGGTCCCCACCAGGTTCCGCACCATGTGGTGCAGGAAACCGTTGCCTCGGACGGTATAAACCAATTCGCTGCCTTCACGCCGGAAATGTGATGAGAAGATTGTGCGCACATTATTGGGCTCGCCCTCTTCCTTGTTCTTTTCCGGATCAACCGCCGCAAATGAGGTGAAATCATGTTCTCCCACGACGACGCTGGCGGCTTCCATGATGCGATCTTCGTTCAGCGGATATGGATGGTGATAAACGTAGCGGGCCAGAAACGGCGGACAGATTTCGTCGCGATAAATACGATAAAGATAAGTCTTCGCCCTGGCTGATTTGCGCGCGTGGAACTCCGGCGGCGCTTCCGCTGCCTCCAGCACGCGAATCGATTCTGGCAGTTTGTCATTGAGAGCGATGCGCAGATTAGTGACCGGAATCGGACACTTCAGCGCGAAAGTGGACACCTGGGCGAGGGCATGGACACCCGCGTCCGTGCGTCCAGATCCCTGAGGCAGCACTTTTTCGCCCGTTACCCGTTCAATCGCCGCTGCCAGCGCACCTTGAATGGTCAGGCGGTCAGGCTGGACCTGCCATCCGGCAAAATCGTGGCCATCATAGGCGAGGGTGATTTTGATGTTTCGCGGCATCAGGATTGCAACAACAACACTTTTTAACGCCCGGCGCTATGGCTGAGTCGATATACTATCCGGTTTCCGTCAAGAGTTGGCTGCATTTGCTGGTTTGGGAACTAACCGCAGCCTTTGTGCGTATTTACGGGTGACAGAAGACGGGGCAATCCGGTCTCTTATTAATATTCAACATCAAGCCATTGCAAGGATTTGGAGAATAAAAGAATGTCCGTGGTCTTTTTGCGCAGTAATGGAATCCGCAGGCTGGTGGCAACGGTCTGCCTCTTCAGTCTGACCGCCGCCGCTCAGCCGACCGGTATCGCACCTCAAACGGCGGCCACAGGCGCGCAGCAGGCTGGTAATCCGGCTCCGCAAGCGCAGCCGTCCTCCTCTCAGGCCGGGCAACAGACAGCGGGGCAGCTCTCTAGTGTCCTTGCGCCGCAGCCGAAGCCGTTAAGGATCGATTTGCCCTCGAACATGGATTTTTCAAAACCCGCGCCGTTGCTGCCCAATCC
>JBAIYI010000612.1:0-5558 GCA_037915955.1 Terriglobales bacterium | reverse complement strand
TGGTCCGGGTGCGCATTGGAGGCCAGGCGTCCCGGATATCCATGTGAGAGCTGTTTGTCCATGGACATTGATAATGCTCAGGGGGCAAAAAGGGAAATCGATAATACTGATGGTTGCTATTTGGTTTTTCGAAGTTCAAGGTTCCGCGAAATTAGCAGAGGTGAATGCGAGAGTCAGTCTTCTGTGGGTTTAACGCCGAGCGCGAGGTCGTGCCGCGCGAGTTCGACGAACGAGGATGCCGCCAGCGGCAGGCTGCGGTCTTTGCGATAGACGAGCGCAAGTTGCCGCCAGAGATCCAGGCCTTCGATTTCCACCAGACGCACTTCTCCTCGCCGGACATTCTCGCGCGCGAAGGCGGCGCAGATCAGCGAGACACCGAAGCCGTCGCGGACGAAGCGCTTGATCATGACAACGCTGGTCAACTCCATGGTGATGTTCAGGTCCTCACGATAAGGCCGCAGATGTTTTTCCATCAGCTTACGAATGGAGCCGGTCTTGGGCACGATGATTGGCTCCTGCGCGAGTTCCTCCAGCGTGACTCGCTTCTTCTTGTAGAGCGGGCTTCCTTTGCCCACCATAAGAAGGATGCGGTCGCGGAACACCGGCACGACCTTGAGGCTGGGCGACTTCACCGGCATGGTGATGATGCCGACATCGACGGCGCCCTGCTCCACTTTGTCTGTGACTTTGTGGGTGAAGCTGCGATAAACGCTGATCTTCACCCTGGGGAACTTGCGATGAAAGCGGGATAGAACGTCTGGCAGCACGTAGAGAAACGTGCCTTCGTTCGCGCCGAGAGACAGCGTGCCTGTGGGAATGCCGTTCCATTCCGCTGAAGACTGGATAGACCGCTTCTGAAGTACGAGCAACTGGCGGGCATAGTCAAGCACGACTTCGCCCGCGGGAGTGAGGCGGACGGATTTCGCGGTGCGATCGAAAAGCTTCTGTCCGTACTCCTGCTCAAGCTGACGAATCTGTGCGCTGACGGCAGGCTGCGAGCGCAAGACCTTTTCTGCTGCCCGGGAGAAGCTGCCGAGCTGAGCTACTTCTATAAAGGTCCTGAGCTGGTCAAAGTCCATTTTGGAAAACACCGTTCCCGCAGCCGGTCAGGGCAAGTCGGCGAATCTGGTTGTCGGGCTCGCCAAATAGTTTACACCGGCAGCTCTGGTTGCAAGGAGAGAGGCTCTGAAGGGTTCCACTTCTGGCAGACCGGTGGCATGAATGAGGAATCTTCTCACAATCAAGTCAAGACGAAACGGACACCGCAGGCATCCCATTACCGGAGGTTGCTTATGCGTTTGACCAGTAGAGTGTTTCAGCCGGGTTCCGCGATTCCCAAACGATTCACCTGCGAAGGAGAGAACATTTCCCCAGAGTTGTCGTGGAGTGACGCTCCTCCGCAGACGAAGACCTTTGCGCTCGTGATCCATGATCCCGATGCGCCACGTGCCGGCGGTTTCACGCATTGGGTGCTGTACAACATTCCGGCGAACTGTAGGTCTCTGCCGGAACATGTAACGAACGGAGACAATCTGTCCGGCGGCGGCATGCAGGGCGTGAACGATACCGGCAAGCAGGGCTATATGGGGCCGTGTCCGCCGAGCGGAAGACATCGCTATTACGTGCGCTTGTACGCGCTTGATGTCGAACTGCCTCTTGCGCCTGGAGCCAATCACAGTGAGCTGGCGGCGGCCATGCGAGGCCATGAACTCGAGCGCGCCGAGCTGATGGGGACGTATCAGAAGCACAGCGGGCGCGCAGCGTAACGTGCTCAGCTCAGAGCGCTCATGCGGGGCAGCGTGACCGCGCGGTTGAATCACCGCGAGAAATAGAAAAGCCGCGCTACAACGCGACTTTTCTATTGAAAGGTTGCCTTTAGCGCTAAACGCCTACCGGCTGTTTGGAGTGGTTCTTTACGGGAACCGGCGTGAACCAGCCGTGGCGGTCCTTGCTCTTGCCGTTCACAATGCCGAAGAACTCGCGTTGCAGCGCCAGGGTCACAGGCCCGGTTACGCCGGTGCCAACTTTGATTTTGTCGATGGTGCTGATCGGCGTGATCTCCGAAGCGGTGCCGCAGAAGAAAACTTCGTCAGAGATATAGAGCATCTCGCGCGGAATCATCTGTTCAATCACTTCTATGCCGAGGTCCTGCGCCAAGGTGAGAATCGCGTCGCGGGTGATGCCCGGCAGCACGGAGTTCCCGAGCGGCGGCGTCATCAGCTTGCCTTTGCGGACGATGAAGATGTTCGCGCCCGAAGCTTCGCTCACATAGCCATTCACGTCCAGGGCAATGCCTTCCACGTAGCCGTTCACGATGGCTTCCATCTTGATCAGCTGCGAGTTCATGTAGTTGGCGCCGGCCTTGGACATTGTGGGCATGGTGTTCGGCGCGATTCGCGACCACGACGAAACGCACGCCTCCACGCCCTCACTCACGTCGCCCTTGCCCAGATACTTGCCCCACGGATAGTTGGTCATGTAGACCTCCGTGGGCGAGTTGAAGGGATTCACCCCGGCTTCGCCGTAACCGCGCATCACGATCGGCCGCAGATAGCACGGCCACACGCCGTTGGTGGCCACCAGGTCACAGGCTGCTTCGCAGAGCTGGTCAAGCGTGTAAGGTGTTTCGATCCGGTAAATCTTGGCGGAATCAATCAGGCGCTGCATGTGTTCGCGCAGCCGGAAGATGGCCGGCCCTTCAGGCTGGGAGTAACAGCGGATGCCTTCGAACACCGACGAACCATAGTTGATCACGTGAGACATCACGTGAATCCTGGCGTCGTCCCAGCGAATGAACTTGCCGTTGTGCCAGATCTTCTCTGTTGCCTGGATTGCCATTGATTTGGGGCTCCTTCTTGTCAGATGAACTGTTACGCTCTGGTGCTGCCGCGGAGGTCCGCCCCACATCACGGTGGGCTACGGGTTACCACCTAATATTAGACATGATTTCCCGTGCGAACGGCACATTATATCTGACGAAAAAAGCACCGGCCAGCATTAGATTCTCTCGTGACGAGCGTCACAGAATCGGCAACTGGCCCTTGGATAACGATCTCTGACGATCTTTACTGATGCTTTGTTGAAGCCGAGCTGCTCGCCGCTCCGCCGCTTCCACTCGCGTGTGAAGCCCCCGACTGCTGCTGAGAGGACTGCGTTCCCGGCGCTGCTGCGGTCCCTGCCTGCGCGACCTGCGCATCTTCCGGCGTCTTCAGATACACCTTCGGATTGCTCATCATCACCGGCATTGCGGTAAACGGCTTGGAGTAGTCGTTGGCTGCGTTCCAGAAGAGGAATCCGTCGCCGCCGTGCTTCTTTGAAGTACTGACCTGCGTCAGGATGTACTCCGGCGAATACGTCTTGGTTCTCCAGTGGAAGGCCTGCAGCCACGGCCGCAGCACCACGCCTGAGCCGGCGGTCACTTTCACGAAACGGTCCATCGATTCGCCGATGAAGTGCTCCGGCGCGTCGCCCGGGTTGGTGTAGCCGTCCATACCAAAGAAGTGCGAAGGATAAATCATCGGCGAGATCACGTCCGCATGCTGCGCCATCTTCACAATGTCCTGGCCGGTGTGGCTCAGGTCCACCTGGCGCTGCCATGCCATCACGCCGAACACATCCAGTGACATCAGCACGCCTGTCGGATGCAGAGCCGCGTACGCGCGCTCCAGGAAGCTGGCAATCACGTCATCCCGATGCAGCTTGGGATCTTTCTGGAAGGCGAACTCCGCGTCAGCCTGGTTGCCTTCAGCAGGGAAGCGGACGTAGTCGAACTGGATCTCATCCACGCCGCAGCTCGCCACATATTTCGCGAGCGCAATGTTGTAGTCCTGGACTTCCTTATTCGAGGAGTCCGTCCATACCAGCTTGCCGTTTTCGCGCCACGGCTGATGCATGCTGCGTGACTGCACTGCCAGCGTGCTGTGGTTCTGGGCAATGTTGTCGTCCCTGAACAGCGCCTGCCGCGCAATCACGTGCAGGTCAAGCGAATGGAGGTAGCGCACGTACTTGGGCAGGTTGCTGATCGAGTGATGGACCGTCTTCTTGGCCAGCGGATGGTCAAAAGGTATGCTGATCGACCCGTCGCTGTCCTTAATGTCGAATACCACCGCATTGCCGCCGGCTTCTTTCCAGCGCTTGGCCAGCTCAATACCCTTTACGCTCCCGGCGGTCGTGCCCGTCATGTAGACGGCCCGGATCTCCTCGTCCTTGGGATACGGGCGGCTCTTCTCCACAACCGGCTGCGGCTCAATGCCGGGGATCAGCACGGTGTCACCGCGTTTGAAGCTGGTCTTGCCGCCGTTCGCCTCGCCGATGGCCTTCACATACTCGGCCACTGTCATATATTTCGATTCCGTAAGGTGCTGGCGGGCAAGAAACTGTGCCGTGGTCACCGCCTTGGCTTCATATTTGATGGTTCCTGGCGGCAGTTGCTCAGCGGGCGACTGCGCGGTCGCGGCGGGCTGCGTCTGTACCGGGGCGGCGGTGGTCGCCTGTGCCGCCGCGGCATGCGCGGGGTTAATCAATGAGTGACGTGCAAAAGCCAAAAATCCGACAGCGAAAATCGCCAGCGCGATCGCTGCAGTGGGGATAAACTTCAACTTCCTGGATTCCATTCGGGCTCTTTTCCGGGGTCTACGCGCATATTAGCACGACCTGAAGCTCTGTTATCAAAATCGTTCCTGGTGCTAGACCTTCAGTGCTCAACCTGCATCTTACGTAGATGCATGGGCGGCAGATGTTGGCGAGTCAGTTAGTACAACTCTCACCTAAGCCACTCCATCTCAGCCTGTATGCCTTCTGATCGAAGGAGTCCTCGGCGGAAGCTTTCGAGGGAGTAATAATGAGGACCGGTCTTAATACCGCACTTGATCCAACCCTGCGCAGCTCTGATGCGCGCGATTTCGAAGCCGGACTGCGCCGCAAGATCGTTGGCCAGGACCCGGCTGTTGAAAAAGTAGTCGAGATTTATCAGATGTACCTCGCCGGCCTGAACGCACCGGGCCGCCCCGTGGGCAATCTCCTTTTCCTTGGGCCCACCGGCTCCGGCAAGACTCGCGTGGTGGAAGCCATGGCGGAAGCCCTGTTCGGCGATCCGCGCGCGGTGATCAAAATCGACTGCGCCGAGTTCCAGCACAGCCATGAGATCGCCAAGCTCATCGGCTCGCCTCCGGGCTACCTTGGCCACCGGGAAACGCACCCTCTGCTCACGCAGGAAGCGCTCAACCAGTGGCACACGGACAAGCTCAAGCTTACGCTCCTGCTTTTCGACGAAATCGAAAAAGCCAGCGACGCGCTCTGGCAGCTCCTGCTCGGCATCCTCGATAAGGCAACGCTCACGCTCGGCGACAACCGACGCGTCGACCTCTCGCAGTGCCTCATCGTCATGACCTCCAACCTCGGCGCCGGCGAAATGAATGACATTCTTTCCGGCGGCCTCGGCTTCGCCAAGCCCAAGAAGCTGGAACAGGTCATTGATGCCAAGGTCGACGAGAAAATCACCCGCAGCGCCCAGGAAGCCGCGCGCCGCAAGTTCTCGCCGGAGTTCATGAACCGCATTG
>JBAIYI010000026.1:0-3129 GCA_037915955.1 Terriglobales bacterium | reverse complement strand
GCTTTTTTCTTACTTATTTGTGAGCAGTCATGACAAATCACGCGGTTGAATATCGCTTCGGTCCTTTCGTCCTTCAGCTTGGCGAACATCGATTGCTGCGCGATGGAGTTGACGTCGCACTGCAGTTGAAGGCCTTCGAGATCCTCTCGCATCTGGTGGAGCATGCCGGCCGGCTGCTCACCAAGGACGAGTTGCTGCAGAAGGTGTGGCCGGACGCCACGGTTGAGGAGAACAACCTCAACAAGAACATCTCATTGCTGCGAAAGCTGCTGGGTGACTGCGGCGGAGGACAGTGCTACATCGAGACCGTGCCGCGCATTGGCTATCGCTTCATTGCCACGGTGGAGAAGATCAGCATGGAGCCGGTGGCGACAGTTGAGGAGGCCAGGCCGAAGTGCTGTTCGGGGAAAACGGTGGCGGTGCTTTACTTCGCGAACCTGAATCACGACCCCGCGGACGAGTACTTTCGCGACGGCATAACAGAAGACGTGATCACCGAACTGGCGAAGGTCAAGGAGCTATGCGTTTTTCCGCGCTCAGCCGTGCTGGGGTATCGCGATACTCCGTTGCCGGCGGCACAGGTGGGCAAACAGCTTTCTGCGGACTACGTGCTGGAAGGAAGCATCCGGCGGGCCGGGAACCGGCTGCGCGTGACCGCCGGGCTGACGGAAACAGCCACCGGGCATTCCGCATGGGCGGAACGGTACGATGGCGGCGTGGAAGATGTTTTTGCGATCCAGGATGAGATTGCCAAGAACATTGCCCAGGCGCTGCGGGTGATGCTGAGCGACCAGGAACGCGATGCGATTGAAAAAGTTCCGACGCGTGACATTCAGGCCTACGACTACTACCTGCGCGGCCGGCAGTTCTTTTATCAGGGACGCCGCCAGGACCTGGAATTTGCGCGGCAGATGTTTGCGCGCGCCATTGAGCTGGATGCGGGCTATGCACGCGCCTACGCCGGCATGGCCGATGCCTGCTCGTTCCTGGCCAAGTGGTTCCACAATCGTGAGGACAACCTGCAGCAGGCGCTGGACGCCAGCCGCCGCGCGGTGCAGCTGGATCCGGACTCGAGTGAAGCGCGCGCATCGCGCGGCCTGGCCGAATTTCTGACCGGCAATCACGAGTTTGCCCAGAAAGAGTTTGAAAGAGCACTGGCGCTGGATCCAGGATCGTATGAAGCTTCGTACTTCTATGGCCGCTCATGCGTTGCCCAGGGCAATCTGGAGAAAGCTGCCGAGCTGTTCCAGCGCGCGGGTCACGTCTGCCGCGACGACTATCAGGCGCCGGCGTTGTTGGGGATGGTCCTGCGTGGGCTGAATCGTCCGGTGGAAGCCACGGAGGCTCTGCACGAAGCACTGCGCCGGGCCGATGAACATCTACGCTTGAACCCGGATGACGTACGTGCTGTCTCGCTCTCCGCCTGCGCATTGAGCTCGCTGGGAGAGCACGAGCGGGCCCTGCAATGGGTGGACCGCGCACTGGCCCTGGCTCCCGAAGATGCGGCCATTCTTTACAACGCGGCGTGCACGTTTGCCAAGGTTCATGAGACGGCCAAGGCAATCGACTATCTGGAGAAGTCATTGCGCCTCGGCTTCTGGCACAAAGGCTGGATGGAGAACGATCCTGATCTGGAATCGCTGCGCAAGCTGCCGCGGTTCCAACGGCTGATGGGGGAGCTCGAAGCCGACTTTACGTTGATGAGCTAGGGGACCTCTGATGAATGAGTTAAGCACCAAGATACCGTGGGCTGTTGATTGATCGTCAGGCCGACTGCTCTCTCGCCTCGGAACGTAGCTCTTGTATCTGTGTAGCACAGGCGCCTGTGCCGCAACAATGACAATCTACTGCCGCGAATTGCCAGACTTTGCCAAAGGCTGGGGTTCGTACGTCATCGCTTTCAAAGAGACGATCTGATCCCGAATGATAAGGCGAAGTGGGCCGCGGCCCGCAGTCCCTCTCATGAATATCCTAGGATTAGCGTTGTGGAATGAGAAAACCCAAACGGAAACAGAAGATCAAGGACCCGTGGCTCAGTGGATAGCAATCCGGCACAGGCGAGGCGCCTGTGCTACAAAACGTGTCGCCGGAATGAGTCCTTTACGAGAGAGCTTCTAATTTTCGGTTGGCCCGCTTACTCGGGCATTAAGAGCCGGAAGCTCTTCTCCGCGATTCCCACTTCTACCGGGACCGAGCCCAGCAATTCGCCATCTGCCTGGCAACGAATGCGGGGCTCCGCGGTGGCGGTGCAGCGGAACCAGGTGGAGTACACGACTTCCACGTTGGGCACCTTCCAATTCACTCCCGAGGCTACGCTGGCAAAGTAGTTGAGGAAGTGACGGACCTTGTCTGTGCGGAAGAGCAACAGAGCATATTGCGGCTTGCGCAAAGAAGAACGCAGGTTGACGAAGCGCAGCAGCCCGGGAAATTTGCGGGCCCGAATGGCCATGACGAGCGCGACGCTTTCTGAGTGCAGCGCGCCGTCTTCGGCTTTCCAGTCGACGTGGAACATGGGAAATTCGCCGCGGAAGGTCATGCGGGCCATCTCAATGAAATAGGCGTTGCGGCCAAAACGTTCCTTGGCTTCGACGGCGGTGCGGTACATGAGTTCAGCGTCAGAGCCGACGCCGGCGGCGACCACGAAGTAGCGTTGCTCGGCTCCCTGCGGTGTCTGGCAAGTTATGACTCCAGGCTGGACATCACGGGGTTTGTAGGAGAGTAGCGCTTGTCCCGCGTGTATCGGATTAGACGGAAGCTGGAGGTCGGTGGCCAATAGATTGCCGCTGCCCAGCGGAACCACGCCGAGATCGGCCTTGCGACTGGCCTGCATCAGACCATTGAGACATTCGTTGAAGGTGCCATCGCCTCCGCAGGAGATGACGAGATCGCAACCGGCGTCCACAGCCTGGCGCGTCTGCTCCACGGCGCTACCGCGATGCGTGGTGGCACAGGTTTCCACCTGCATGCCGGCTTGACGAAAGACGTCGGCCACGAGCGCAACCTGCTCGGCGCGCTTCTTAGTCCGCTTGCCGGACGACGGGTTGTAGATCAGGAAAAGTTTGCGCACGATGCGTGGGCTGCTGAATACAGGTTACGACAGGAGCGCAGTTTTAGCCGCGAATTAGCGCG
>JBAIYI010000597.1:0-9431 GCA_037915955.1 Terriglobales bacterium | reverse complement strand
AGCACCCATGCGGCACGGACGTATTTCTCAGCCGATGCCGTATCGCCCTGCTTGAAGGACACCCAGCCCATGGTGTCCCATGTGGCGGCAAGCTGATTGACCAGGGCGAGATCAGTACGGCGAATTCCGCTTTCGTCCACCTTGTTCAGGCGCTCGTAAAGAGACTTAAGCGCGGAGTTGGCATACTGTTTCGCCAGTTCGAGGTCGGCGTCGTTTTCCGCGAGGGTATAAGCAGCAGCGTTCCACACATTCGGGTTGGGTGCGCTCTCTACGTTGCGCTTGATCAGCGCCACACCCTTCTCCATCTCGTGGTTGTGGAAATAAGCCTGGGAGAGCATGTCCATGATCTGCTGGCTATCATGGAAGTGCTCCTCGTCAGTATTCAGCGCTTTTTCCAGGACAGGAATGGCGGCGCCATAGTCCTTTTTTCTCTCCGAGTAGTACCAGCCCAGATTGTAATAAGCGCGATGATTCAGCGGATCGATCTCGGCTGCGCGCTTGAGTTCCGCCTCACCCTCCGCGCTCCGCGGACCACCCAGCAAAACGCCGCCGAGTTCCGCATGCGCCTGCGCATCAAATGGATCGGCCTCAATGGCCTTGCGGAAATCCCTGGCCGCGTCCAGTGTACGGTTCTGATAGGTCTCGACAAGAGCGATCTTGGTCCAGATCCCTTTCCGCTTGGGGTCCTGTTGCGCCACCTTGCGGTAGTCGCTCAGAGCGGCGTTATAGTCGTGCTCGTGAGTCTCGATTTCGGCGCGTTGAAAGATCTCGTCCATGCTGGCGTTAGAGGCGCCTGCCTTGGCCACGAACCCGGGCGGAATCTGCAGCCGAACCGTTTGTCCTTCGTCCGTTCGGAGTGAGTGAACAAATGCGTTGTAGTCTAAGCGGTGTTCCTCTTGTATCTCAGCGGTTGTGATCCTGAACGTTCGCTCGCCGGCGATTACGTTCTTCTCTGTGCTGTAAGAAGACTCGTATTTGAGGTAATCGCGCTCAAGCTTCATGGGCATTGGAACTTGTGCGGTGAACCCTTCAGGCAATTCCACACGGCACTTGTAATGCAATTCGCCGCCTGCGGCGTAAAGGCGCAAACTCTTCTGTTTAGCGTCCATCTCAGGGAAGCCGCTGAACCCGAACGGCAAGACGTTCTTCGGCTGCTCTTCCGTCAGGTCAAAGTAGTTTGGCCGATGATAGTGGTACTTCATACGGAAGCCTGACTCGGTATCCTGCAGGCCGCTGATTTCTACCTTGCTGACCTCGCCGCCAAAGCCGATACGATAGGAGAATCCCTGCACCATCTCCTGGTATTTGTCCGGGCCGGCACGCCGGAAGGCCTCTTTCATGATGATTTCCAGATCGCCGTGGATGAACCAGGAGAGGTCGGCCTCGAGCGTTCCACTTTCATCCAGCTTGCCTTGCAGCGTGGATTCCTCCACCTCCTTGAAGGGCGGTTGCTCCGGGGTAACCACAAACTTTCCGGAACCAGGTCCGGTAACCACCAATGCACTCTTGTTGCGCAACGGAAGCAGCAGCAGTCCATAGGGAGCCACTTCGGCAGTGGTGTCCAAAAACACCAGTCCTTTTTCCGATGGAATCGCGGTGATCAGGTGATCGAACTGCTCTGGCGAGGGAACGGACGTTTCCACCTGGTGCGCGGAGTTCATCAACACTGGATAAGCAGTGATTCCCACAGCCTGTAGCATGGCCGCGAGCAGCGTGTGCTTGTCTTTGCAGTCGCCGTAACTGTTGGAGAGGACCTGATCAGCGGCATGAGGCTGGTAATGGCCGATCCCGAAATCCAGGCTGATGTAGCGGAAATTGAGCGACACATACTTGTAGAGCGCCCGCGCCTTCTCTTCTGGAGTCTTCGCGTCACGAGTGAGCTCTAGCGCTTTCGCTTTCACGGCGTCAGTGGCAACCGCGCGGCCCTTCTCTAGACTGTAATACCAGGCAGCGACCTCATCCCAGCTCTTGAAGGTGGAAACCACAACCGAGGGCGGCGGAAACGTGCCGGTAGTCTGCTGGCGAATACGCTGAAACTTAAGCTCGGGCGAGTCGGCGAACTCAGAATTCTCGGAGTGCCACGAGTAGATGGTGCGATCGCCGTGCGTTTGCGTCTCTTGCTTGTATTCCGGCGCCGACCAGACTTTCAGCGTCTTCGATTTGGGAACATCGATATCCAGAGTTTCGGACCGGACAATCTCGTCTTTAAGAAAAGAGTAGTTAAACCAGAACTGTCCCGGGACCAGCGGCTTGGCCTTGATGGTGTATTGGAACGTCAGTTCATCGCCCACGGCGAGCCCGGGCACAGTGACCGCCTTCTGCCGGATGTCACTGTACATCGGCGCGACTCGGCTTACTTCCGGCGTGACTTCCTGGACCTGCTCCGGCCCGGCCTTTACGACGCTACCTTCCTTCTTGTGAACCTCTACCGTATCAAGCGAAAATTCATGGCCTTCAATGTAAGTAAAGGTAAGAATGCCGAAGTGTTTCAGGCCGGCTTCATTCTGGATCAGCGTAGTCTGCCGTTCCGTCCGGACGGAAGAACTATCTTCCTCAAAGCGCATTTTCGTGGAGCGTTGCTGGATAACGTAGGCCTGCTGCGGGCTTTGCTCCGGCCTGGCGGGTGTCGCGGAGGTACTCTGAGCGAAGAATGCGGTTGGCAAAACTATAAAAGCGGCTAGAAAGAACACCCTGAATGGGTTCGGCATGGCAGGAATTGTAATCCTCCAGCTAAGAGTTGCAATGGGTACTTTGGCGCAGGAACTGCCCATGCTGCATCATTGCGGCTCGGTCAGTTTGGCATCCTGCCCACCAGCGAGGTGATAGACAGCACGCTTGGACATGCACAAAATCATATTTCTCTTCTCAAAATTCAAAGCTCAATCCGGCAGTCGGTGTAACCGGCAAACCCTTCTCGGTTACAGCGGTCACCCGATTCGTGATCGGGTTAAAGCCGGTGGCGATAAAGCGCGGGTTGTTGTGATTGGTTACATTGAGCAACTCGCCGTACAGCGTCATCTTCCATCGCGTAAAAGACCATGCCTTGTCTGCGCGTAGATCGAATCGCAGATAAGCGGGAAGCCGCTCCGTCGCAGGCAGAGCAATCTCCACAGTTCCCACCTGCTCAAAATCAATGGCAGTGATCGGCATCCCGGAGCCGTACCGGAATTTGGAACTCAGGTTGATGGTGGGGCTGAGCCGATAACTCGCGAAAGCGTTCAGCGTATGACGCTGGTCTTCCTCCGAGGGAGCAGTGATGAGGGATGGAGCGGCGCTATTCAGGAAAACCGGGATGGTTTCCCGGGCATAGTTGAGGGTGTACCCTACCCACCCGGAGAGGCGGTTGGCGCTGCGGCGTTGGAGGATGATCTGCCCACCCCGGGAATAATCGCGCAGATTCCGGGAGGGGAAATCTGGACTTACAGTTCCAATCGTGGAACACAGGTTAGCATCTGGAATCCGGCTCCCAATCGTCTGGATGTTTTCTCGCGCGAATGCCTCTACGCGGGCCCTTAAATTTTCGCCAAAACGCTGTTCTACCGCGGCGATGAAGTGATCGGACCGAGTCACGTTCGCGTCGCCAAGCAAGACACCGGGAGGCAAGGAAGGAACAGGTCCGCACGGTCGCATGGCGGCATCCACGGGAAATTGCGCGTAGCGTCCGTAGCCAAACGTCAATGTGGTGGCCGATGCGGCTTGCCACGCAATCGAGGCCTGAGCCGAGACGGGCTGGGCCTGCATTCGCTGCAAGGCGTCCCAGCGCAGGCCGCCCAGAACATGAACCTTATTGCTGAAAAAACTGGATCCTTGCTGCACATAGCCGGTCTGCCGTAATGCCGTGCCGTCAGCAGTTTCAGAAAAAAAGGTTTGATCAGAGTAGAAGAACTCGAATGCAGTGTCGCGCAGCCGCCGCGCGCTGTAACCTGCTTCCATCACCTGTGCTTTCCCCCAGTTCCATGTGCTTCTTGCCGCCAGCACCCACTCGCCGTAGTAACCCGAGTTCAAGATCTGGTGGCTGAAGTTCCTGGTGTCGGAGCGTTGCCGGATATAGGCAGCGTCAGAATCCAGCAGGAGTTTCGGCGTGATCGCATAGCGCCAGCCCAGTCGCCCAATGGTGAAATCATTGGTTCCGGTGTCCAGGTCATTCACGGTGTTCGCTGGATCATGCCTCTCCACATCGGTGTGGCCATCCAGGAAATAGAAATTCAGGTTCTGCCGCGGCGCAATGTCGTAGCTCAGCTTCACGTCAGCATCTTCAAATCCGACATTGGTAAACGGATCACTGCTGCCATGGTGGACGAGGTAGTCCAGATAACTTCTTCGGGCAGATGCAAGCCAGGACCCTTTGCCGGAATGCCCGAGACCACCCTCGGCAATCACGTCGCTATCTGCCATCCCGGCGGAAACGGTGTAGTGCGGAGCCGTGCGGCTGCCCTCGCGCGTGCGGATAGAGAGGGCCGCGCCGGTGGCGTCAGCGAATTTTTCCGGAAAAGCCACCGGCATCAGATCCAGGCTTTGTACGGTTTCACTGCTGAACACGCTCAGTGAGGCGCCTTCACGAAAGCTGGGTATGCTGTGGAAGGGCTCCGGAACCACCACGTCATCCACATAGACGGCCACGCGATCAAAGGGCGCGCCGGCCACCGAGAATTGGCCGAAAAAGTCATTGTTGTCGGTTGCGGAAACGCCCGGGAGCGCCTGCACCGCGCGAAATGGATCGTTGGCCAGCACAGTTGAAGCCTCTTTTATCTCTGTCGCATTCAGGTCAATGTGGCTGGGCGTGCCGGGTGTCTCGCCCTGATAGATGTCTCCCTTCACGTCCACCGTCTCGGTGCGGCGGAAATTGTCAGGCGCAAGGGTGACGGAAAACTCTTTGGAATCTCCCCCTTCAGACAATGAAAACGGCGTAGTGACGAGCCTGTACCCAACGGCGGCGAAGCGCAACGTGTAGTTTCCGGGTGGAATGTTATCGACAGCGAAGGTGCCGTCGTCCGCGGTGGTTGCCGAGCGCTTAAGTTCCAGGACTGTGATCTGTACCTGGCCAAGAGGCTCGCCCCGGTTCACGCTGACTACCTTGCCATGGATCTCGCCCCCGTGGGCGGCGCCCGTTAACAGCAAAACCAACACGGCCAGCCAAACTTTCATGTTTTGACTCAGTGGGTAGTTTGTACTCCAACCACCTAAGAACGGCTACTCGCATTTTTTCTTGCGACCATCGCCATTGCTGCGGATGGCACTCTAAGCAAAAGGTCGAGGTAACGGTTTGTTACTCTGCCAACCGAAGCCGAGTTGAATCTTCAATTTACGGAGAATGATGGCCTAGTCAGCCATTACAGACTGCTCGTCGTGGGACTGGATCTGGACCAGTTCGGGCTCGGTGCGGGTTCGGACCACCTGATGCGAAGGCATGGTTTGGGGGTCGCGCCAAAAGTCGACAATCGAGGTCTGGTGCACGCAGGAGATGGTGCAGTTCGGCGCGCAGGACTTTTCCGTGAAGTACTCGCGCTTGATGTCTTCCACGGTGTACTCAGAGAGTGGAATGCCGGGGTAACCGCGCTGCTGTGAGCAGTAGTGGACCAGGCCGTCCTCACATATATATAGGTAGCGTGAGCCGGCGCGGCACTTCCAGTTGTTGGCCACGCCCTTAGCGATGTTGTTCTGAAACTGGTTAAAGCGGGCGTAGCTGTGCTTGCCCAGCTTTTTCATCTCGGCAAACACGGTCTGGGCTTCGTCGGAGAGCGGGCGGAGCTGGCCGGTGCCGTCATGGATAATCCCGACTGTGGAGGTAAAGCCCAGTTCCACGGCGCGCTTGCCGATGGTGACGGCGTCCCACTGGTTCTTGACTCCCGCGCCGATCACCGAGTTGATGTTCACGTGGAATTCCGCATGTTCGCGCAGCCACTGGAGTTTCTTGTCGAGCACCTTGAGTGACTTCTTGGAGATTTCATCCGGCTGCACGTTGTCGATCGAGATTTGAAGGTGATCCAGGCCCGCGTCATTGAGCTGCTGGATGCGCTGCGGTGTAAGCAGATAGCCGTTGGTGATCATCCCGGCGATGGCGCCGTTCTTGCGGATGCGACGGATGATGTTGTCAAGATTCGGGTGCAGCAGTGTCTCGCCGCCGCTGATGGTGATCAACGTCGCGCCGAGCTGGCCCAGCTTGTCAATACGGCGGTACATTTCCTCCAGCGGCACGGGCTGCGAGACATCGTCGTATTCGTTGCAGTAGGCGCAGGAAAGATTGCAGCGCCGCATGGGAATGATGTGGACCTGAACGGGATGGTCTTTCGAGACCACTCCCTTCGCGATCATGCCGATCTCGCGTAAGGTGCGGCGCGCAGCCTTGAGGCGGCGCCTCATCTTGATGGGGAAGTCTGCCATTGCTTAATCAGATATTAGAACATACGTTCCCACGCGTGGCGATGGCAGCATCCCGTTCGGGAGCAAATTCAGGGTAAACGGTTGAAATCTAACGTCTAACCGCGTTTAGCTGGCGAAGGGGATTATCGCCACACGCAAAAGAATACCAATGGCGTACCAGCCAGCGACTGCCGCAATTGCAGCCCCTTTGCTGATCTTCTTTTTCGAAACAATCGCGAAGCCCAATCCGACCAGCGCAACCCACCAGATGCTGAACAGGTCAATGCCCCCCAATAAATGGTAAAGAGCGCGGGAATCGGTGTTCGATCCCAGAAGAGCGCCGAGGTTGGTGGCGACCGGGCTCTCCATATCGAATCCGTCAGGTTCTACACCGATAAACATCACAAGAATCGCCAGAGCGGCGGAAAGGATTTTCGGCAAGGTACCGTAAAACAGGATTGCCAGACTTTGCTTGTAGGTGACTTCTGCGGCAAACAGAAAATTGAAAGTGCCGAGAAGGAGCACGGCAAAAATGGCGACTCCAATCAGATTGAAGAGTGGGGTCGTGTAGATCTGCCGGTGAGAGCTCTCCACTTGCTTGTCGATCATCTCCTGCTTCTTTTCAGGCGGAAGCTGCGCCATCATCTTCTGCATGAACGAGGCATGCGCCATTCGATTGGTCACGATCGCTTCATAGCCGACTTTTTTCTCCACGGTATAGAAGAACGCCACGATGGCCAGCGTGCCGAGCAGCCACGGCACCCACCAGCTGGAGTTGCGGCGAATGTCGAGAAACGTCTTTGACGGCGCGAGGAAGGTGTTGATGATGCGCTGCGGTTCAGACAGAGCAGGCTGGGCCGGCTCACTGGGCAGCCCGGCAGGGATGGGCGTTGGAGTGCTCATACTTCTCCTTACGGATGAGGGTAATGAAAAGTTACTCCAGAATCGCTGCCTGGCGATAAGGAATTCAGGCTAACTGCGGAAATGCTCCCACCCGAGAGGCTCGAGCGGACTGAGCTTGCCGTTCGGCCAAATGGCCGTGATTTGGCTGGCTCCGGCACGTTTACCGCGGGCTTTAGCAGTATCGATGTGACCGATTTCGGTGACCGGTACGCCACCCACTTTGCCAGGGATTTTCACTTTCGGCGGAGCCGTGAAAAGTAGCTCGTAATCCTCTCCGCCGTGCAGAGCTGAATGCAGATCAGCTCCGCGCGCAATCGGCAGGGCGGCGGCGCTGATGGTGGCTGAGACGCCGCTTTCTTCGCAGATGTGGGCGAGGTCTACGGAAAGGCCATCACTTACGTCAATCATGGAAGTAGCAAGGCGGTGCTTGCGTAACCATCGCCCAGCTTCAAGGCGTGGCTGGGGGAAGAAGTGCTGGCTGGCCTGTGAGGCCTTGAGGCGGGTGCCCGCGTACATCTTTTTCAGTGCCGCACCGGAAGCGCCGAGCGCCCCGGTGACAAAGATGCGGTCTCCAGGACGCGCGCCGGACCGCAGCAAAGCCGTGCCAGCGGGAACTTGGCCCGTAACAATGATGTCCGCAGTAATTTGCGGAGCGGCGGAGGTGTCACCACCGGCGAGTTGGACTCGGTGCTTGCGGGCTAAAGCGAGCAGGCCGGCCAGAAAGCCGTTGATCCAGACTTGCGGCAGGTCAGGTGGCAGGCCGAGTGAGACAAAGCAGGCCAGAGGCTCGCCACCCATGGCGGCAATGTCGCTTAACCCGCGGGTAAGGCAGTGATGGCCGACGACCTGGGGAGGGTGCCATTTGCGACGGAAGTGGACGCCTTCAATGCAGAAATCAGTGGTGACCAGGAATTCCTGTCCGGGGCGCAAACGGAGAACAGCGCAGTCATCGCCAATACCCACCCGGACAGCCGGGTTGCGCGTGCCTTTGGCCACGGCGGAAATGGCCTTGATCAGCTTGCGTTCAGAGGGCGGCAAAGCACTCCAAATATATCGAAAATAAAGGTTTATGGCGAATGGGATGGGGCTGCGCCAAAAGAATAAAATGCGCTGTCATGATGCTCTGGTCAGGCAGAATGTTCCTGATTGTCCTACTCAGGATAAAGGACACTGGCTGCACTGTCTGCTGGTCAGGCCACCTTAGTACCCGGTCTCTCATGGCTTTGCAGCATTGACACGCCAGAGAAGCCGCTGGTAAGGTTACGGAACTGAAAAGTTCCCGTAACTGGCCGCCTTCTGACTCTCCCCTTTCCTGCAAAGGCTGCCAGAGAGCCGGATTCGAGTGAGCAAGTGACGAGTTCGGATTGAGCAGTAGCCGAGCACGGCCACTGAAAACTTAGAAATTTTTAAAAGCCGGAGGGACCCGTTGTGCGTAAGCGCTTTTACATCATGCTAGTGGCTCGGAATACTGAAGGAGAGCTCCTTAAGATTCCGATCCCGCTGCACTATGCTTACGTGTTCATTGCGGGCGCCCTGATCGGCATGATGATCATTACCGGGATGGCGGGCTCCTATACCCGCATGGTCCTTAAGGCCCAGCGCTACAACGAGCTGCGCAACGAGAAGGAAGCGCTCAAGACGCAGTACTCCCAGCTGGAGCAGGTTGCCCAGGAAAACGAGATGCAGGCGCAATCGCTCAGCTCGCTGGCCGGCGAAGTTTCCTCTCTCTACGGACTCAAGCCTGATCCGGCATTCCAGGATGACGATCCCGCCTCGGCTTCATTGCAGCAGTTCTATGCACTGCGCATGACCGCGATGAATGGCGCGGCGTCAGTTGGAATCGGCATGGGCGACTTCCACGAAGCGACCACGCGCGACTGGATGCGCCTGGCTGCGGCGCCAACACTGTGGCCGGTTCAGGGCCGCATCACGGGATCGTTTGGTGAGCGCATTGATCCGTTCAGCGGTGAAGGCGCGTTCCATCGCGGAGTAGATATCTCAAGCGAAATCGGTACCCGGATCATGGCTCCGGCCGATGGCGTGGTGAGCTTCTCCAACATCATGAACGGCTATGGCCGCGCAGTGATGATCGATCACGGGAACGGCATCAGCACGCTCTATGGCCACATGTCAGGATTTGCGGTGAGCTATGGGCAGCTGGTGCATCG
>JBAIYI010000908.1:0-2038 GCA_037915955.1 Terriglobales bacterium | reverse complement strand
CGCTTCTGGCCGAAGCGCAAACCACCGCGGCTGCGGCGGAAGCGGCGGCTGCAAAAGCGGCAGACCACACCAAGGAGTCGGTCTACAAGAAGATCTCGTCCCTTACCGTTGGGCAGCGCGTGGAATTGGCGCTGAAAGGGAAGAAGGAAGAACGGATGGTGCTCATCCGCGATGGCGCCAGGGTCGTCTCCGGCGCAGTACTGGACTCGCCGAAGCTCACCGAGCCGGAAGTCGAGACCTTCGCCAGCATGAAGAATGTGAGCGACATCGTGCTCCGCGTTATCGCTTCCCGGCGCAACTTCATGCGCAACTACACGGTACACAAGAACCTTGTCAGCAATCCGCGGCTGCCGCTCGACGTTGGCCTGACGCTCATCAAGGGGCTCATGCTTGGAGATCTGCGCGCGCTGACGACCAACAAAAACATCAGCGACGTGCTACGGAAAGTCGCGGTGAAACTCTATCGGCAGCGATCAAGACAGCGCTAGCATCTTAGAAGTATGCAGAAAGACGCGATCGGCGAGTTGCTCCAGCGAGCCAAAACCATTGCCGTAGTTGGGCTGTCGGACGGCGCAGATAAACCCAGTTATGGCGTAGCGCGATATCTTCAGTCCAAGGGCTATCGCATCATTCCAGTGAATCCCAATATCGCCAGGGCTCTCGGCGAGAAGGCTTACGGATCGCTCAGCGATATTCCCGAGAAGATCGATATTGTCGACGTCTTTCGCCGGCCGGAAGCCGTGCCCGAGATCGTCGACCAGGTGATCCAAATGAAAATCCCTGCGCTGTGGCTGCAGGAAACCGTGGTTCATGAAGAAGCGGCGGAAAAAGCACGGCGAGCGGGAATTGTCGTCGTGATGGATCGCTGCATGCTCAAGGAACACCGGGCGAGAGGGTTATAGGAGTCTGAAGACTGGCTGCCCCGCCTGCGAGAATCGGCCACCTTTCAGAACCAGGAAACGTACGCTATGCCTACTGGGGGGATGTTTGCGACAGAGCATCGCTGTTGATCTGATTCGGCCATTTTGACGGAGCTCGAGCACGGGTGAGGTCGACGATCAGCGGCCGCTCCAGGGCAGTCTCAATGGTGGATCCGGCTTCCAGACGCAGGTCGGGACCGCGCGTCAGCAGGACCGCAGCCAGCCCAGCAGCAGCACCGGCTCCGCCTCCAATCGCTCCTCCGCCCAGCGGAGAGCCCTTCGCGCTTCCCACAGCCACACCGGCCAAACCGCCATACCCAGCGGCTTTGCCGATTGTTTTGGCATCTTTGCCTTTCGTGCTGTCGGCCTGGATTGTGCCTTCCTTGTCTTTGATCGTTCCGTTATCCGCTCCGGGAACGTTGTCCACTCCTCCCGTCAACGACAGCGTATAGCCGCTGGGAAAGATCAGTGTGCGGAAGTGAACCAGAATCTCGGCGCGTCCTTTGACTCGGCCTGCGCGCTGAACATGCGTTACAACACCCTGCACGTAGCTGCCGGCGGGAACGACGATCTCGTTGTCGACCACGACCGGGAAGTTGGTTTGAGCGTAGATTGGATCGCCTTCACGAGCCGTCTTGGTCGTGATGGCATGCTTCAGGACGAGCGGAATCTTTGTTCCTGAAGCCAGGGTGATGGCGTGCTCGCCCGGTGGAGTGTCCGGGCGTTTGACGAGCGGCCGGCTCGGCGGAGGCATGGGACCGTCGTCCTGAGCGACGAGCGCGACGCCTGACAACAAAATCCCGCACGCAACGATGAGCTGGAACAAATGAACTGCGAAGCATCGTTTCTTCATGGTTTCACGCTTATGACACGCCCACGGTTCTACCTATTGGACTGGCAATTCAGGCAGAAGGAAGCACCACATTCTATGCCTATCGCAGATGCCCGACGGTAGCCATGGTTCCTGGCTGCCGCCGGTGCCGTGTGGAATGCGAGCATCTAGGGTATCAATACTGCCCGATCCAGCCGCAGAACCAGCTGTGCGCCTTTGTCCAACCGGATGTCGCGGTCGCTCAGGATGCCCGCACCGGTGCCTGCCCCGGCGCCCACAGCCGCGC
>JBAIYI010000663.1:0-2489 GCA_037915955.1 Terriglobales bacterium | reverse complement strand
CAACGTGCCTCAGCCCTCGCCCAACCCGGCGGATATCAAGTACTACATCACTGACCATCTGCATTCCACCGCCATGTTCGTGGACAAGGCAGGCACCACGGCGGCCATTATTGACGACAATGACTTTTATCCTTGGGGTGGCATGGTTCCCGGCGTCGGCAAGACCACCAGCAGCAACACCGTCAAGTTCACCGGCCATTACTGCGATTCCGAATCGCAGCTTGACTACATGGGCGCGCGTTATTACGCGAACGTGATGGGCCGCTTCATGACTCCCGACTGGGCAGCAAAGCCCACCAGCGTCCCTTACGCCGAGTTTGGTGACCCGCAGAGCCTGAATCTCTACTCCTACGTCCGCAACCACCCCATCACCCAGTTCGATCCCGACGGTCACACACTGGCGGGCTGGAGTTCAACCGGGAATACGTGGATGCCATCGGCCGTGGGAAGCGTGGGCGGCGATGCCGGGAATGAGGGTTCGGATGATGACCGTTATGATGTGACCAAGACAACGACCACGACAACAGTGACCTACTCAGATGGCTCATCACAGACTCTGACGCAGAACAGCTATACTGCGCAAAAGGTTGGATCAGCCGCAAGCTTCGATGTCGGATACTCGCAGACTCGGACCTCGAGCCTGACATTTGCAAACTACAAGCCTTGGGAAATGCGAAGCAGTGTGGTAGATTTCCTGAAGACAAAGAATCCCTGCACAGATTGGCTTAATTCAGGAGCAGGCTCGGCGCTCAATATCATGAGCAATGTCCCTATATTTTTCTTTAATCCTAAGTCTAGTATTTTCAACGAAGCGGATGCCAGAACCTACTCGGACGATTACAGCCCAATTTGGGTCAATACAAAGGGCAGATTCTACGAAGATAGTACAAACGGGCTTCCTCTCGGAGGCGTGTATCCTGCCGGTAGCTTCCGAGCTCGAATGATAATCATGCTTCATGAGCTCGCACACAAAGTCAATTTGATCCCACACGACGGCGAGTTGACAAGTCCGCCTGGGCAATCAGACAAGAATACTGCGACAGTAATGTCTCATTGCGAAGCGTCCTTGCCATGGTAGATGCTTAAAGAAAGCGATGCAAATATATGTGTAAATACGCGACTGCGATAGTAGCAGTGTTGATAGTAACGATGCTCATGAGCGCCACAGATGATGCCTTCGGCCAGAAGGCCCCAGGTAAGCTCACGGTAAACGTGGCATTCGGCGAGGAAGGCGGCGCACCCGCAGACCATGTACACGTGATCGCGTACGGGCTGACGCCAGATGGTAGAGATCCGAAGGCAGTGATCCTGTTAGAGGTTACGAAAGGACGATACGAAGCTTCTATTCCATCAGGCGTATACGATATCTTAGTTAGCGAGAACACTTCACGTCCCTTATGCCGCCGCATATTCGTCAAAGCTGGCGCCACCACTGATTGGAATGTTACGCTTGAATTAGATCGCTTGTACACGTACCGGTGATGGAAAAAACCGGGGACAGGAAAACCGGGGACAGCAGACGGGACGTTTTCTGCTAATTTGAATCTCCCATGGCTCGATTGGCACGTGTAGTTGCAGTGGGTGTTGCTCATAACATTACGCAACGCGGCAACGGCCGCCAGTTCCTCCTCACCTTCCGACGCGGAGAGAGCGGTTTACATGGACCTTCTCCGCCAAGCCGTCCAACTCCACTCGCTGACTCTGATCGGCTACTGCCTGATGTCGAACCACGTCCATCTGGTTGCCATTCCCCACAAACCTGATTCTCTGGCGAATGCATTCAAGCTCATCCGCGGTCGCTATGCGTCTTACTGGAACGCGGCACACGGGAAGAGCGGGCACGGGCACCCTGATCGCTGCCAGAGCGCCTGCGAAATTCAGCCCACCGGCCCGAACAGCCCGGCTGCCGGAGTCGGCGGCGCTGATGGAATGGCGAACGTCATCACCCACGAACTCTCTGAATCCGCAACCGACCCCGATCTGGATGCCTGGTTCGATACCTCAACCGGGAATGAGAACGCCGACCTGTGCAACTTCACCTTCGGTGCGCACAACCTGTGCGGACCCGGCAGCCTGTGCACAGATACCGGCAACTACTACGCGGCCGACTACAACCAGACTTCGGCAATAACAACTGGATGCTGCAGATGCTCTGGGAGAACACCAGCCCGGGCGCCTGCGTCCAGCACCTGTGATGAACAGCGTTTCGGCTCAGGCCACCCAGGCTGTTCGGGTGGCCTGACCGGCTCCCAACTCCTCCTCCGCGATCGAATCGGTGGTTTTGTCACTCCTGCTCGTGACTGGTATCACTGCGGCTCGTTTCCATCCGCGATGTAGTGACTAGGTAACCTGGCGGCACGCCGCTCTTGATGCTCAGAGTGCTCGTGGAAGCGCACTCCCCCACCGCGCAACTTCATTCCTTCGGCACTCAGCGAGAAATCAGGTCTTGAAACTCTCGCGCAAGGAGGAGTTATGAAACGTCTTTTAAC
>JBAIYI010000029.1:0-2678 GCA_037915955.1 Terriglobales bacterium | reverse complement strand
GACCGCCACCTCGGTACTAATGGATCGCAACCGATTCAGGAGAGGTCCAAAATTCTGTGGAGGAGGCGCGGGTGCGAAGTCGGACGTTGAAGGATCGCGCCGCAGCAGCCGTCCGTTGCCGCCCGGCTCAAGCACGTAGACATTGCTGATGACGGAAGCGTGTTCGGCCGAGCGGCTCCATGCCTCGTATTGGCGGGAGTACTCCTTCAGGCGTTCGGCCGGTTTTGCTTCGGGGTCGACATGCAAGGCAAAGTTGAATCCCGCCACTTCCCGGTAGAGCTCATCCCGGAAGCGCATCATCCTGGTCTCCAAATCCACTTCCATGCGCTCGCTGGTGGCGCGGCTGATCTCGTTGCTCCAGCGGTACTGGAGAATGGCGAGCGTCACCAGCACCGCGGTCATCAACAGGACCACAGTAGTGGAAAGCAGCCGGTCTTTGTACAGGCGTCTCATTGAACCCAGCAGCAGGCACACTGGAAAAGATAGCCGGGACAGCGCTTATGGGGGCGTGAAATCCTGATCGTCATCCGTTTAAAAAAGTATAGGAGCATGTGGCTGCCCGGAAGTTCTTTAGAGCCACAGCTCCAAGGTGACTAGGATTCTAGCCAGAGTTCCTGTGTCGCCTTGTAAATTCCCTGTAAAACACATTTTAGAAGATTTTCGCGCCAAAATCCGTGCTGTTCGGAACACGTGTGACGCAAAAAATAGAGCCGCGCTGTAAGCGGGGTAAGCGCGGCCCAATAACCACTCGCAAAGACTCTGTTGGAAGTATCTAATCACAGGCAGACACGTCTCCGCTGTAAACTCCCGGTAAAGACTTCCTGCCCGTCAGCGGCAAAAGTGGCTGCCTTTCCCGCATCTCTTTTAATGTCCTAATGCAAATCATTTGGAACACTTAACTCTGAGCTGTAAGGGGATATTTCCATGTTGAAATTTTTGGTTGGATTGCTGTGCGGCGCTGGCATTGGCCTGCTGCTGGCGCCCGCAGAGGGTGAGGAAACACGCCGGCAACTCATGCGGGCCGTGCAGGATCCGAACGCCGTCGCGCGAGAGCGGCTACAGGACGTCCGCGACAAAGTGGGTGAGATGGGCGCCAATCTGGGCCGGCAGGCTGCCGAGCAGGCGGTAGATAAGGTAACCCCGGAGACTCTTAAAACGCCGCGCGAGCGGGCCAGCTAGAAGTTAAACAGGCTTCCTGGACATTTTGCGGCAATCCTCGCAGATGCCATAGATCTGGAAGGTGTGCCGCGTCGCTTCAAAGCGGAACTTGCGCGCAATGTCCTCAGAGAGCTTGCCCGCCTCGGGAGAGAAGAATTCCACCGAAGCGTTGCATTCCGTGCAGACCATGTGATGGTGGCTGCGGCGGTTGAACTGGTGCTCGTAGCGGGTCACCCCGTCATGGAACGCGACCTCGCTGGCCAGACCACATTCAGCCAGGAGCTTGAGCGTGCGATAGACGGTGGTGAAGCCGATTTTGGCGTCCTTCTTGCGCACCATGCGAAAGAGTTCATCCGTCGAAAGGTGATCACGTGTTTCCAGGAATGTATGCAGGATGGCGTCACGCTGGTCCGTGTGCTTCAGGCCGACGCGCTTGAGGTGCTTGTAAAAAATATCCTCCGCCTCGCGCATGGCTTCACGCGTCGGGGGAGCATGATCATCGATTCGCTTTTGCAGCATTCGGTAAGGGTTGGCCCGGTGAATTTCAGGCTTAAATGAAATTGAAATTCATTTTCAATTATACGCGCTGGCGTAGCTGAACTCCACTCCCAGGCTCGCATGTAGGCTGTTCCGGAATGCCTGCGGTTCCCTTACAATCGGCTGCGGCATGGTCACCTCAACAACCGCCCCTCTCCGTATGCGCAGCAGCGCCTTACGCAAGACGTTCCTTTTCCTGCTCATTGTGCTCGGGCTGCTCGTGTTGGCTGTCGTTGGCTTAGGGCTGTGGTTCCATCATGCCGCGGAGCAGTCTCTGGCGCAGCTGGATGGCGAGATTAAAGTGGCCGGTCTGCAGGCGCCAGTTCAGGTGGTGCGGGATGCACATGGCGTGCCCCACATGACAGCGGCCTCTCTCGAAGACCTGTTCTTCGCCCAGGGATTCACTACGGCACAGGACCGGCTGTGGCAAATGGACGTGACGCGTCGCGCCATGGCGGGCGAGATGGCCGAGATCTTTCCTGCGCAGGGCGCACCTGCAGGACCGGCAACACGCATCAACGGCACGCCCGCGAGCGCCACATGGGTAGATTATGACAAGCAGCAGCGCATCCTGCGCCTGCGTGCCGTTGCGGAGCGCGTGGCGGACCAGTTGTCGCAACCGGAAGCGGGGTTCTTCGCCGCGTATGCGCGCGGAGTGAATGCCTTCATTGATCAACACAAGGACAATCTGCCGATTGAGTTCCGTGTGCTCGGTTATTCGCCGCGACCGTGGCGGCCGGCTGACTCCGTGCTGATCGGCGTGGGAATGAGCCAGTTGCTGAATCCTCAATATGAAATGGAGTACAAGCGCGAGAAAGTCGCGCAGATGCTGTCTCCGGAGCTGATGGCCGACCTTTATCCACCGGACTCGCCCCGCGATCACGCTCCGGCAAGCGACGGCGGCAGTGTAGGGAAGTGGACACCGGAAAAAAAGGCTGCGAAATTACAGGAGCTGAAGCCCCAGAAATCTGAACGTTCTTTGG
>JBAIYI010000046.1:0-1773 GCA_037915955.1 Terriglobales bacterium | reverse complement strand
GCCGCGTGCCTTATCGCGGAACCCTGGCCGACATGATTTACCAGCTCGTGGGCGGGTTACGCAGCGGCATGGGATACTGCGGCACAAAAACGATTCCCGAACTTCAGCAGCGCGCCAAGTTCATCCGGATCAGCGGCGCGGGGCTGAGAGAAAGCCACGTGCATGACGTGATCATTACGCGCGAGGCGCCCAATTACCGCGTTGAGTAGTGCTGAGTTCGGCACGGCCTCTGCTCCGCCCAGGCACGGCTCGTTGAAAGCGTGGCTGCCCACCCTGATCTGGCTGGTGGTGCTGGCATGTTTTTCGACGGATCTTTTCTCCTCAGATCGCACCGGTGTGTGGTGGTGGAAGATTCTGCATTTTTTCTCGCCGCACATGAGTCATGAGCGGTTTCACCAGGTCCACTATTTCATCCGGAAGAGCGCGCATTTCCTCAGCTATGGAACATTGTCCTGGTTCGCCTTTCGCGGCTTCCGCGGCATCCAATCTGAAGTGGGCACCTGGAAGGCGCGCTGGTGCGGACTGGCCTTGTTGCTCACCCTGGCGGCGGCCAGCGCAGACGAATTCCACCAGAGCTTTGTGCCGTCCAGGACTTCCAGCCCGCACGATGTTCTGCTGGACATGGCTGGAGCTGTGGTTTTTCAAATCGTCATCGCAGTGATACTGAAGCGCCGCGAAGTGCGCCGGCAAGGTTCCTAAGAATGCAAACGTATTTACTGGGCGGCAAGGTCCCTCTCGACCATTACTCTCCATCACGCGCAGGCACAAGTCCGGCGATCCTGCTGCTGCATGGATCCGGCGGCCCTTTGCGGGGTATCGATCCGTTTGCCGAGCAGGCGGCCGGCATGGGCGTACACGTGTTTGCCCTGCACTACTTTCACCGGACTGGCCACTCCTGGGTGTCACCGCAGGAGATCGAAACGCATTTTCTGGACTGGATGCAGACTGCCGAAGATGCCATCTCGCACATACTCACTCTGCCGGGCATCGATCACCAGCGAGTAGGACTGCTGGGTTTTTCACTGGGCGCGTATCTTTCTTTGGCACTGGCCACGCGGGACGTACGCATTGCCGCGGTGGCGGAGCTGTTCGGCGGACTTCCGGAACACTTCGCCGGCGATGCCGCGAAGCTTCCGCCGGTGCTGATCTTGCACGGCGAGCGCGATACTGTGGTCCCGGTTCAAGAGGCGTACAAGTTAGAAGAGCTGTTGAAGAAACACTCTGTTCCGTACGACATGAAGGTTTATCGCGATCAGGGGCACAGCCTGACTGGGCTGTCACAACTGGATGCGATGCGCAGGATTGCGGGGTTCTTTCGGCAGCATCTAAGGCAAGCGGCGTAAAGTTGGCGGAGGCATCCGCCGCGGACTAGACCGCCACAACCGCCACCTCAAGCGCCTTCGATTTCAGCGCGCGAAGATCAAGCTTCCCGGTCCCGAGATATGGCAGCGCCATCACGCTATAGAACTGGTCTTTCTTCGGCCTCCACAACGCGGGCAGATCAGAAGCGGCCAGCTTCTCCAACACCGGCGCAAGCTGCTCATCGCTGAGCGTGTGAAGGACGATCAGGCGCTCACCTTTTTTCTCATCGCGAACAGACGAGACGACAAATACCTGGTCGGACGTTCCGGCAAGTTCGTGCAGCTTATCTTCCACACGGATGTGGGGCACCATTTCGCCGCCGATTTTGCTGAACCGGCTCAGGCGGTCAGTGATGGTGAGAAATCCATCTTCTTGTTCGGCCGCAATGTCGCCGGTTGTGTACCAGCCATC
>JBAIYI010000566.1:0-2416 GCA_037915955.1 Terriglobales bacterium | reverse complement strand
TCCAGCGACAGCTTGCCCTCTTCCTGCAACAGCAGGATTGCCGCCGCGGTGAACTGTTTGCTGATGGATCCGATGGAGTAGCGCATACCGGTCTGGGCGGGGACTGGAGGCTCCAGCTTCGCCTTGCCATAGGCGTTTGCGTAGAAGACTCTTCCGTCTTTCACCACAGAGACTGATGCGCTGGGCACGCCGGTTTTCTCCAGTGCCTCGCGGGCGATCTGGTCAATATCAGCGCCTGAAGGAGTTTGCGCCGACGCGACTGCGGCGAGAAAAACAAAAATGAATGATAGAGAAAGGATTTTCAGCGTTCGCATCCGGGGCTCCTTGAACAATGCGCGAGTGTAAAGGATTCGGTGCGTCTGCCGCAAAGCGCCAGAATTATTTTTGCCGGGCAGGAGCCAACTCAGGATTCCTAATGTCACCGCCTGAGTGGGCTTTCCTCACTTTTTCTTGTAACGATTCACCCACAGTCGCAACTACAATACTTGACTCAAAAAAGGAGGGAAGCGTGGCATTGATTCGCGGAATAGGGGCCAAGACAACGATCGCCGCCGGGCAGACTCATTTCTGGTGGTACGAGATCAATGGCGGTCGCGATCTGGGAGTAGCAACTGCGGCGCCCGGGTTTCTGGAACCCGATATCGGCCCCAACATGGTGGCGAACAACCAGGGGGTTCAGTTGATCGCGGGCGAGGAGCTTGTAACGTTCACGCAATATCATGTGACCATTACCAACACCGGCAATGAAGATGTGGCCTACAACCTGAACGTGGGGTTCTTCGAATGAAAAGACGAGTGATCGTAGTCAGCGAGCGCGGCGCCCTGGTGGGCACGCAGGTCATGGAAGACGAGCCTGCGGGACAGGTGCGGGCCGGGTTGATGGCCGGCCCGAAGCAGAAAATCCATGAGATCGAGATCGAGGTCCCGGATGGGCACTATCGGAAAGAGAACGTTGCAGCGTGGCACAAGCTGGTGAAGAAACGGCTAAAGCTCAAGTAGCATAAAATCATTTTCAGTTGAGAGCTAACGCGTTCCGGCTGAAGCTCAATAATTCCCCACCTTTGCGCCGCACGGTTCTGGAAATGCGCAGCGGTTCGAACGCGCAAAAGACGGGGCGCCCCGGTAATTTTTTCTGACTCCACCCGCGCGGGCAGAGCATCGAATCGGAGGACTTGAAGCAGGCCTGAACCTGTGACGCCCCGAGGTGATTCATGCAGTTGAAGCCTTTCCTGCTGGATTTGTGGCTGGACGCGCACGAGCACGACATTGAGTTCAACCTTGCCGCCAGCACTGGGCCCATATGGAGCGTGGACGAATTGCTGGAACTCGCGGACGAGGAACAGCGCGCGCGTTATTCAAACCATAAGCTCGCGTACAGCCGTCCAGCGGGCGCTGACGGCCTGAGGGAAGCGATTGCCGAGATGCAGCAAGTCAGCGTGGAGAAGGTGCAGGTGGTTACCGGTGCGTCTGAGGCGCTGACGGTGCTGATCTGGCTGGCAGCCGAGCCGGGTGCCAACGTGATCCTGCCGCGGCCCGGGTACCCAGCGTTCTCCGCGTTGCCGCAATCGCTTGGGCTGGAGACGCGCTTCTACCGCATCAGCGGCGAGAATGGCTTTGCCATCGACATTGAAGAGATCAAGCGCCTTGCCGACAGCCGCACCAGGCTGATCATCATCAACAGCCCGCACAACCCCACCGGCACCACCATCAGCGATGCCGATATGGAGAGCCTGCACGAATTCACTTCTTCCCGCGGCATTCAACTGGTGAGCGACGAGGTTTATCACCCGATCTATCACGGAGCTGAAACCAGGTCGGCCGCGCGCCTGCCGCATGCAACCGTGATCCACGATTTTTCCAAAGCATTTTCCATCCCCGGCGTGCGCACCGGATGGATGATTGAGCATGATGCCGAACGTCGCCGGCAATACTGGAATGCCCGGGCATACTTCACCATTTCGAACAGCACGTCCGGGGAATTGCTGGCGGAGATCGCAATGCGCAACCGCAACGCGATTCTCAGCCGGACGAAGCAGGTGGCCACGCAAAACCTCGAGCTGCTGGACCGCTTCATGGCAGACCATCGCGATACGCTGGGCTGGGTGCGGCCGCGCGGCGGCATGACGGCGCTCCCATGGCTGCTTGAAGAAGCAGACGCCAGGCCGTTCTGCGAACTCGCCGCACAACGCGGGATCTTGCTGGCGCCGGGAGACTGCTTTGACATGCCTTCCTATTTCAGGCTCGGCTTCGCGGCCAGCGGAACCGGCTTCGCCGAAGCGCTGGACCGCTTGAGCGAGCTGGTGCAAAGCTGGCCGGTGAAGAGGGAAAAAATCACGGCGTGATTCCATACGGCACCCGCTAAGGGCGGCCTGTTCACCGTGGTTGAAAACATGGCCGACCCTGTCGGGATGTTATG
>JBAIYI010000237.1:0-2961 GCA_037915955.1 Terriglobales bacterium | reverse complement strand
TGGATACCGACATTCAGACGCAGCTTGGCGCCAAAGCCGCTGTGGAGAGCGCCAGGGCCACCGTCGAACAAGCGGAACTGAATCTGGAATTTACCAAGGTAACATCGCTGGTTGATGGCATCGCCGGAATTGCGCAGACGCAGATCGGCAACCTGGTGAGCCCAACCACGGTGCTGACTTCGGTTTCGCAGGTGAATCCGATCAAGGCATATTTCTCAATCAGCGAGCAGCAATATCTTGCGTCGCAGCGGTCTGATAAGAACGGGTTCACCGACCCCTGGAAGGGCGTGAAGCTGAAACTCATTCTCGCTGACGGTACGGAGTTTCCGCATCCGGGCTCGTTCCTCATGGCCGATCGACAGATTGATCCGGCTACGGGAACCATTCGCGTTGCCGGTTCGTTCGCGAATCCCAACAACCTCTTGCGTCCTGGTCAATTCGGCAGGGTCATCGCAGAAACTGGCACTCAAAGGTCGGCGCTGCTGGTTCCCATGCGCGCCGTCACGGAACTACAGGGCAGCTACCAGCTTGCGGTAGTTGGTCCGGATAACAAGGTGAACATCCGCCCGGTCAAGGTAGGGCCAACCGTCGGCAAGATGTTTGTCATTGAAGACGGCCTCAAGCCGCAGGAGCGCGTGATCGTTGAAGGCCTGCAAAAGGTGAAGGACGGCACGGTCGTCACGCCCAAAACAGTGGCCTTATAGGCCCGCGCGCGTGCAAAGAGAAAAGTAAAACGCAATGGCAAAGTTTTTTGTAAATCGTCCTATCGTGGCGATGGTGATCTCCATTATCACCATCATCGCCGGGCTCGTCTCCATGGGGACGCTGCCTCTGGCGCAGTTCCCGCAGATCGTGCCTCCGCAGATTATCGTGAGTACGGTCTTCACCGGTGGCGACGCCAGCACCATTGAGCAGGCTGTAGCTACGCCGCTGGAGCAGCAGATGAACGGCGTGGACAATATGCTTTACATGCAGTCCACCAACGCCAATGACGGTACGCTGCAGGAAACCGTTACCTTTGACGTGGAGAGCGATCCAAACATTGACCAGGTGAACGTGCAGAACCGCCTGGCGCAGGCGCAGCCCAATCTTCCTCCGGACGTGAATCAGTTCGGCTTCACGCTACGCAAGTCCACCGGCTTCCCCATGTTGCTGATCGCCCTGTACTCGCCCAAGGGCACTTACAATTCTCTTTTTCTGGCGAACTACGCCAACATCAACATCAATGACGCGCTGTTCCGCGTCAACGGCGTGGGCGATGTGCGCGTCTTCGGTGCAGGCGACTACGCCATGCGCATCTGGGTCAAACCGGACTTCCTCGCCAAGCTGGGCATCACCATCCCGGAGATCACGCGCGCTCTGCAGCAGCAGAACAATGTAAACCCCGCCGGACAGATCGGCTCTGAGCCTGCACCTTCCGGCAACGAAATGACGTACACGGTCCGCGCTCCCGGCCGCCTGGTCACGGCGGAGCAGTTCGGCAACATCGTCATCCGCTCCAACCCGGATGGTTCCATCGTGCGCCTGAAGGACATTGCCCGCATCGAGCTGGGCGCGCTTAACTATCAGCAGATTGCTCGCATGAACGGCAAGCCCACGTGTGTCATCGCCGTGTTCCAGTCGCCGGGGTCGAACGCCATCGCCGTTGCCAATGGCGTTCGCGACGTGATGGCCCAGATGAAGCAGCGCTTTCCTGCCGATCTGGACTTCGTCACCTCGCTCGACACCACTCGCCCTGTGCGAGAAGGAATCAAGGACATCGTGATCACGCTTTCTGAAGCGATGGTGCTGGTCATCTTCGTGGTCTACCTCTTTCTGCAGAACTGGCGCGCCACGCTCATCCCCATGATCGCCGTGCCGGTTTCGCTGATCGGCGTGTTTGCCTTCTTTCCATTCCTGAATTTTTCTATCAACACGCTTTCTCTGTTCGGATTGGTGCTGGCCATCGGCCTGGTTGTCGACGATGCGATTGTGGTAGTGGAAGCCGTGGAGCACCACATTGAAGAGGGCATGAGCCCACGCGATGCAACGCTTCAGGCGATGAAGGAAGTTTCGGGTCCAGTGATCGGCATCGCGCTGATTCTTTCGTCGGTGTTCGTGCCCATTGCCTTCATGAGCGGCATTCAGGGGCGGCTGAACAAGCAATTCGCCGTGACCATCGCGCTCTCCGTGCTCATTTCGGCTTTCAACGCGCTCACGCTCTCACCGGCGTTGTCCGCGATGCTTCTGAAGCCGCGCAAGAAATCCACCGGGCCGCTGGGCCGTTTCTTCGCGCTGTTTAACCGCTGGTTCAAGAAGGGAACAGATACTTACACCACTTTCAGCCACGGTGTGATTCGCAAAGCAGTAATCGGCGTGCTGGTTCTCGGCGCCTTTGCCGCTGTGGACGGGCTGGTCGGCCGCAAACTGCCTACCAGCTTCCTTCCGGAAGAAGACTATGGCTACTTCCTGCTGAACGCGCAGCTGCCTCCGGCGGCTTCACTGGCGCGCACTGATCAGGTGTCGCAGAAGATCGAAAACATTCTTGCGAAGACTGACGGCGTACAGTATGCCACGCGTGTCGCCGGATTCAGCCTGCTCTCGCGCGTGAGCTCATCTTATAACGCCTTCTTCTTTGTCGGCCTCAAGCCGTGGGACGAGCGCAGTTCCGGCAAGCTGGGTGCGCGCGACATTCTCGATCGCCTCAACAAGCAGCTCGCTTCCGATGTTCCTGAAGCGAACGCGTTTGCCTTCATGCCGGCAGCAATCCCCGGATTAGGTAACGCCGGAGGATTTTCGTTCTGGCTCCAGGATCGCGGAGGAAATTCCATTGACTACCTTGATCAGAACCTGAAGAAGTTTCTGGCTGAGGCGCGGAAACGCCCCGAGTTGCAGGGAGTGAATGCCCAGTTCTCCACCAGCGTTCCCCAGTATTTTATCGATGTGGATCGCGACAAGGTGTTGCAACAGGGCGTCGCACTC
>JBAIYI010000527.1:0-5756 GCA_037915955.1 Terriglobales bacterium | reverse complement strand
CATCTGCCATGCCTTGGCATATTTCCAGCTCACGTACATGGCGTGGTTCATCAACACGATAAGTCCTTCCCGGCCGTCCAAAAATCCACCACGGAAGAAGTAGTTATAGACGAAGCGCACCATCGGGCGAAGCACGATGTTGATCACGCTGAAGCCGACCTTCCGTTCCGCCACGACCATGCCGGCTCCCAGCGTCGAATAGCGATTCTGGTGCTCAATGAAGTTGTCGATCGTAGTGTACGCGTGATGAATGAGGTCGCCTTTGAGATGGCCTCGCGGGCCCGCCATCTTCAGGTCCTCATGAACCGCGCGTAGCTCGAACTCAGCCGCGCCGCGACGGATCAGCCGCAGCTTGGGATCAGGGTAATATCCTGCGCGTTTTAGCCACTTGCCGAAGTAGAGATTGCGCCGATTCATCATGTATCCGGAGACCTGCGGTGGCGTGGTGGCCGAGGTTACCGCATGAATGCTGGCTGCGAGCTCGGGGCTGACTTCCTCATCGGCATCGAGTGAGAGGACCCAATCACATGTTGCCTTTGCCAGCGATGAGTTTTTCTGTGGAGCGAAGCCTTTCCACGGCTCCATAAACACCTTTGCGCCATGACCCTGAGCCAGCGCGACGGTCGCATCCGTGCTGCCTGAATCCACCACAATGATTTCGTCGGCAATGCCGCTCACGCTCTTCAGGGTGCGCACTATGTTGGCTTCTTCGTTCAGGGTAATGATGCAGACCGACAGGCTCATGGCACCGAGGATATCAGGCCGCACAGGTAAAATGACCGCTGAGTCGGCACAGACGAACTGAATGGATTATCGGAAACAGGAAGCATATCTAAGAAGAGGACGGCTGGCGGGAGCGGTAGCAATTACAGTGCTCGCAGTATTGTCGGTTCTGGCTGCGCAGGGCATGACCCGGTGGCGTGCGGATCTGGCGTTCAGCCTTGTCGTCGTCGCGCTGGGCGTGTCCCTCTTTTACACCCCGGATTACCTTCACCTAACCACGGTAGGAGAGACGCGCCCGCGTTGGGCCATCAAGATTCGATCGCGAATTGCCGGCGCTGTGCTCATCCTGGGATTGTTGCTTGCCACGAGCGCGCATGGTCGAATCGCAGCGCTTCTAGCGGCGGTTTGGCTCATCGGAATGATGTGGCTGGCACGCCGAATCAGCCCGCGCTGGTTGCCTGGATTATTCCTCATTACCGATTGGCTATTGATCATGCCCTGCATGTTCCACGGCGGCCTGCCGGTTCTGGTCACGATCGCCACGCTGGCGAGTTCGGTCCATCTTGCTGTGGTGATTTGTTCACGGCTGTACTGGCAGTGCGCGGTGGTGGGACTCGCCACGGGAGGCCTGCTGCTCTTCATGGCCTGGGGCCATCAGTTTGTTCCGGCGCTGCCGTGGGCGGGATGGGCAATGATCGCCGTTGCTGGATTTGCAACTGCCTGGCTGGTCAGCCGGGCAGAGAGACACAATGCGCAGAATATTGTGGCCGCCATGGCCGAGCTGACCGAGTTCACAGGTTACAGCCCGGATAAAGTTCGGCAGTTGTGGGAGACGAGCGGCCGGCAGCTCGCGGAAAACTGGACAAAGGCCGCGATCCCGGAGAACGATCGTGAGCGCATGGCGGAGTGGTACCGGCTGAACTCCGAACTCTACCTGTTCAACATCTCTGCCTACAACCTTACGTATAAGCGCATCATGTCCAACCTACGCGTGATTCGGTTCGCCCGGGGCGCTTGTCTCGATTATGGCGCTGGCAACGGTGAGATTTTGCTCGAACTAGCGCGACGTGGTCACCCGGCCGTCTACTTCGATGTGGATGGAGTCACCATGCGCTTTGCCCGATATCGTGCCCAGCGGCAAAACCTTAAGGTGCAATTCACGGTTTCGAAAGAACAGATTCGCGAGGCTGCCGCCTTGCACGGCTTTGATACCGTTTTCGCATTTGACGTCCTTGAGCACATGCCTGACCTGCCCGGGGAACTCGACTTTCTCTCCTCATTGCTGCGGCCCGGAGGCGTAATGGTGTTTGACGTGCCTGCGGGTTCAACTAAGGCACATCCCATGCACCTGAATCACAACCTGAATGTGTTTGACTACATGGGCAAGAAGGGCCTGCTGGATCGGCGTGCTTTTTATCTTCGGATACCGTTCAGGAATGAAGAGAAGTATGTATTTGAGGTGCCCAGGTAATCTCAGCAGAAATGACGCTGATGAACGCCGATGAGAGAAATCAGAGTTCACCAGCGGCAAGGTTTTACTTTTCTGAAGCTTCCAGTACGCGTACCTTCCAGCGATCCTCCGCTCCGGTCAACACCGCGTAGTAATGCATCTGGGCCTGATCGGAGTGAATCACCTTCTGGCCATCGAGCACCTGTGTTTCCACCGTGGCTGTGTCGCGGACTTCAATGGCAGATCCATCCTGCGAATAGAAGAGCGCGTCCAGCTTGTGGGCACGATCGATGACGCGCGACGTGAGGCCATTCTGCTGCTGGTCTTTTACTCGCTGCGTGAGCTTGTTCAGGGCAAACCCGGTGAAGTTTTCGTTCAGCGTCCCGAGTTGGTTGTTCGCCAGAGCAGTGCTCATTCCCTGCCATGCGCGTCCATAGTCGCGGACAATGGACTGTTGGGTGCTCTCTTCCACTTCTCGTGGACGTGAATTGGCAACGTTGAGCTGGATGTCAGCTTTGGCATCGCCCATGGCCGCCCGAACCACTGAGAGACCACGCCGGGCCAGCGGCAGCCCACCGGAGAGGGCAACAGCAACACCAACTGTGAGAACCAGAATTCGAGCAACCCTCATTCTCCGCCTCCCTGACGAATCTCATTTCCAAGAACCACGCCTGAAGCTACGCTGATGCGGGCATTCGGCTCGGCTGGCAGTTGGGCACGCGCCACCCCTTTTTTGATGCGGGCATCCACCACGCTACGGCCTGTGGAATCGGTTTGGGTGAAGGTGACAATGGTTCCGTCAGGAACAGCATTGCCCGTGCAATCCCGAACCGGATCCGTTTCGACGATCACCTTGCCTTTCTCGCGCTGCACCACTTTCATCCGTAAATTGCATGGGTCAGAAGCTACCTGTTCAATTACGCGCCGAACCTGAGTGTCCGGCAGTGAGGCGACGAATTGCGCCGCGCCCGCCTTCGGGGCCGACGAACTCGTGACCCAGGCTACCCCGTTGCTGCTGGTAGCCGCGTGCTCGGCGTGTGCGGAGCCGACGCTCAGACTGAAGTCGACTTTTGTGGGGTCGAGCACCAGGTTCTCGTACTTATCGAAGACGAATGCCACGCCACTGATCACGCCGGGCCTATTGACGGGCACGCGCGACGGACGAGCAAGGAAGTTGAGGTTTTCGGCCTTGGCGGGGCGTACCCAGAAGACCTGTGATTCATTGGCTCCGCCGCGGACTACGGCTATCCAGCGGCCGGCGTTCCGCAGTTCGTCTCCGGTGATCTGAACATCTTCTCCGCCTTGGATCTTGCGCTTGATGACCTGGCCGGGGCCGATGAGGTACAGCGTGTCGCCGCCGCCGGTGCTGATGCTCAGCGCCTGCCCGGCGGTAGCATTTTGCGGAACGCGCAGCTCGGCGCCGTGCGCCCAGTCAGCCGCGGCCCAGCAGAGAACAAACACCACAATCCAGAATGAGATCCTGCGCATGGCTACTCCTGCCGGTTGATGCTGTACTGGTTTACCGTGACGCGGTACGTGTGAACCTGCGAGGCCAGTTCGTCGCGCAGATCGACCGCGAAGGCCTGCGGAACCTGCGGCTGCAGCGCGTGATCCACGTAACCGTCTGACACCCAGATCACCTGGCCGGAATTGTCATAGAAGGTAGCCAGTACATGAGGAATGTTCACCGTCTGGCCGCTTTCGTTGAGCAGTTCGCCGCGAAGCACCGTGTGGCCTTTTGCGTCCTGCTCGATGCGCTGGTGCAGCACTCCGATCACAGGATCGGCAGATGCCGGAACCAGCATGGAATCAGGCTTCATGCGGGCTGACTTGACATCCGCCAGCTTGACCCCGGGAAAATCGATGCGGTAGGGAGAGACTTCTTTCGGGAGCAGGACGTGCGAGGTTTTGTCGAAGCTCGTTTCTTCTGCCAGATCCTGGCCATTCTTACCGACGAGGGTTGCGCCTACGCTCACGAAAGCGGGCACGGTGTCCTCGTTGACCACTTCGCCCAAAATGATGACGCTGTTATCGCGCTCGCTGGCGTGCATGGAGAGGATGCGCACATGCGGGCTTTCGACGTCCTGAGCACCCCAGTCATCATTCGAGCCGCGCCAGATGATGTCCCAACGCAGATAGTTGACCGGGATCACCTGCGGAGGGACGTTCTGCTCTTTCTGTACGGGCCAGACGACTTTCCATGCGTTGCCTTCCTGTACCACTCGCAGGTCGCGCGTGTCATAGAAAGGGCCGACGGCAGTTGAGTACTTCACGTCCGTGCGGACCAGACCTTCGTCGTCATTCTGGCGGAGCACGCGGGTCTGATAGCTGTCGATGGATGAATAGGTCCGCAGGCTGGCGTCGCGACCCTGCAGGTCACGCTGGAAGTTCTGCTGGTCAACGTTGCTGGCCTTGGCGACGTAAGAGTATGCGCCCTGCCAGTTATGCCCCTTAGCATTGGCCAAGAGCGATTGCACTGCTGCTTCAGGCGTTGAAGCTGCTGCCGTGGAACTCTTGTGGACAGAGCCCGCGGCTACCAGGACGACGGTCAAGATGGCGAAGATGATGGCGAGTATGCGGCCCATTACCGTGCCTCCCGCAGAACTGGTTCTTCGTTCAGAGATGGAAATTCAATGTGCTCGCCCAGCCGACGACGTTCATCTGGGAATGCCAGCACGAGCAACAGCGCCAGGATGCTGCTGCCGATCGGCAGCGTGCCCCAGAGAATTCCCTGCATCTCCGTTGGCTTCTGGCCGTATTCGGTCGGGCGCGCCGGCGGAATCCCGTCTTTGACCCACAGTGTGATGTTCCCGCGATCGTAGGTCTCGGCTTTGCGCCAGCCGGCAAAGGCCAGCAATGGTTCGTAGTACGTGTCATGGACGAAGATGTACTTGAGCCCGTAGTGGTCGGCGTGCTTCAGCATGGCGCGCAGTGACTCCATACCGTTCGAGCCGTAATATTTGGCGTTGGTGAGCTGGCCGGCGCCGAACTGCGTCATTTCCGGCAACAGGCGGGCGGAGTTGTAATCACCGTCCACGCTGCTGGCATTTCCATAGGTGCTGACTTCGTCCATTTTGTTAGCGCCGAATCCCAGTGTGAGATAACGGAATTTGTCGTGGCCGTCGCGGTTCAGGAACTCGATGACGGATTGAACGCTGAAGGGCGGTTCGTGCAGCGCGTAATAAGTCGGCCACGCAACTGCCGCAGCCGTGGTGAGAGCCGCGAGTGATCCCATGGTGAACACAGCTTTGCGTCCGAAGCGGTCAATCAGTTCCACCGCCAGCAGGCCGACGATGGGAAGCGCCATGATGCTGGCCCAGAAGCTGAAACGCTCAAAGGTCAAAACATAAAACGCGCGGCCCAGCATCAGCCGGGGCAGCGGCGTGGTCCCGCCCAGGGCGAGGATCATGGTGATCCAGAAGCCCAGGAACAGGGGACGTAGCCTGCGCTCAGAAAGCCCCTTTACGAATACATAGGGCAGTGTGAGCAGCAGCGCGCCCCACGGAATGATCAGGTAGTTGAAGAAATGGAACGCATCAGAGAAGTAGTTGTCACGGCTCTGGTGCGGAATGGGCATCTGTTT
>JBAIYI010000098.1:0-4361 GCA_037915955.1 Terriglobales bacterium | reverse complement strand
CGCGGAACCTTGCCGCTGCCGCCGATGATTGCATGTCCCCACTGCGGATGCTGGGAAAAGCGCTCTCCTTCCGGCACATTTACCGGCTGGTAGTAGCTCGTTTCTTCCGCGCCCGGCGCATAGATGTTCGCTTCAGAATCATAGAACGGCTTCTTCAGCGCTCGGGCCAGATCAATGGCGAGAAATCCCGGCGGCAGTTCACCTTCCTTCACGTCAGCATAGAGTTTGCTGGCTGCGTAGCTCTTTGTCGAAGCGCCGGTGCGGTCAAGCTCTCGATGACTGATGGTCGAGAAGCCGTGGTCGGCGGCAATGAAGATGTCGGTTTTGTCGAACAGCTCGTTATGCCGCAGGTAATCCACAATTTGCCAGAGGCTATCATCCACGTTGCGAATCGCAGCTCGCGACGCAGGGCCATTGATACCCGGCCACAACTGCTCCGGGCTGTCTCCCTGGTTGTGCTGCGTGCCGTCGGGATCGCGCGACCACACCACAATCAGCCACGGCTGTGCGCTCTTCTGGAATGCAGGGAGAATGGCCTCCGTGACCACATTCGAATAGTAGTGCTGCTGCGCGTAGTTGGAAGCCAGCGTACCCGAGCGGCCATTGTTCTGTTTCGATTCCGGCTGGCCGTTACTGCGATCCGGCGCGGAGGCGCTCAGACCGGCAGAGGCCATCTCACGCTTGATCGCGGCCGGAAGCGGAATTCCGTGCGGGCCGGTGGAATCGTCGACAATCACGCCTTGTGTGGGCTGGAATTCGCCGTTGATGGTGACGACCTCATCGATGTCCTGGATGGCCACAGGCCCCAGCTTTCCCACAGTTGCCACCGAGTATCCGTTGCGCCGCGCCAGGTGCAGCAGCGTCTCTTCCTGGAGATAGTTCCCGCCGTAAAGACGGTTGATATCCGCCAGGAAATTGTCGTTTTCGATGAACGGCAGCAACGTGGCCGATTTGCCATTATGCAACGGCTGCCCCACATACAACGCATTGCCGAAATCCCCCGTATCACCCAGCAGGTGCCCGGTCGCAAAAGTGGAAGCATTCGGCGTAGTGAATGTCGGGTAAAGAGAGTGACTGTTGGCGAACTCCACTCCCTGCCTGCGCAGCGCGAACATGGTGGGCGCATTTTCCGCCGTAAGCGAGTCGTGCCGCATGCCGTCGGTAATAAAGAGGATAACGTTGTGGCGTTCCGCCGGCGCTGAACCGGGGGGAACGGCTGGCTGAGCAACAGCGGAGCTCGCCAGTAAAAGAAAGATTCCGCACAGATAATTGCGTATGTCAATTTTCATTGTTCGTGTTCGGCCCCGGCTAGCAATTGTAATTACCCCGGAAATCCAGTTGCAGAAGACTCGCGGCTATTAACGAAGCTTTAAAGCTGGGCAATCTGGGCCTGCGGCATGGCCGGTGGCGCACCCAATCTCTGCTGTACTGCGGTGAATAGCTGATGAGCAGAGGTCTCGATCGGCTGGCTGCCATTGATCAGCACATGCGCATGGCGGCGCGACGGCATCACGTATTGCTCGCAGCCCGGACGTACGGTCGTACGATACTGCGCGACAATCGACTCCACCGTTCGGCCACGCTCGCGCACGTCGCGCAGTTTACGGCGATCAAGGCAGACTGGATCAGGAGCATCAATGAACACGGAGATGTCAAATACCGGACGCACCTCCGGCCAGTAAAGAGTGAAGAGCCCTTCCACGATGAGGAAGTCACCCGGATAAATCGACTCGTGCCGGTCACGAACGCGGCTGTGCGTGGCAAAGTCATAGACCGGCTGGCGAATGCTCTGGCCGCTGCGCAAAGCTGCAAGATGTTGTGCCAGAAGAGTGCTCTCGAGCAGCGCAGGGTCGTCAAAGTTCTGGCTGGCGCGCTCCTCATGCGAGAGATGCGAGAGGTCAAAATAATACGCGTCCAAGCCGAAGAGCGTGGTCTGGGCGGGCAGCATCTCCGCCAGCTTTTTCGCCACGGATGTCTTGCCCGCGCACGAGGGCCCGGCAATTCCAATACAGAACGGACGCTTCCTCTTCACAGTCATGTTCTAGCTCCGCATCAGCAGGCCTACTATCGCCGCTGACATCAGGTTCGCCATTGTTCCAGCCAGCATCGCACGAAACCCGAGCTGCGCCAGTTGCTCACGTTTGTTCGGCGCGAGGGCGCCAATCCCGCCGATCTGGATTCCAATAGAACTGAAATTGGCAAAGCCGCACAACGCAAACGTGGCAATGGTAAACGATCGCGGATCGAGCGTCGCCTTCTGTGCGCCGAGCAGGGTGTAGGCGTAGAGTTCGTTGATCACCATGCGCGAGCCCAGCAGGTTCCCTACTGCGGTCGCATCTTTCCACGGCACTCCGATCAGCCATGCAACCGGCGAAAATATCCCGCCAAGAATTCTCTCGATGCTCTGCGGGAACCAGCTCACGTGATTATGAATTCCACCCATGATGCCGTTCAGCAGCGCGATCAGCGCAATGAACGAAATCAGCATGATCCCGACATTGAACGCCAGCCTGCCGCCGTCAATCGTACCGCGCGCAATAGCCGCCAGCAGGTTGGAATCTCTATGCATGTAATGTTCGGAAATCTCCACCGTGCCGGCCGTCTTCGGTTCCTCGGTTTCGGGCACCAGCATCTTGGCCATCAAAATGGTTCCTGGCGCGGTCATGATTACGGCCGCGAGCAGGTGCCGCGCCTCAATGCCATATTGAATGTAGGCCGCCATGATTCCGCCGGAGACGTGAGCCATCCCGGCAGTCATGATCGTCATGAGCTCTGACCGTGTGCACTCGGGCAGCAGCGGACGAATGCTGAGAGGGGCCTCGGTCTGCCCCATGAAGATGGACGCGGCCACGTCCAATGACTCTGCGCCGCTCACTGACATGAAGCGGCTCATCACCCAGGCCATCCCCTTGATGATAATCTGCATAATTCCGAAGTAATAAAGGATGGCAAAGAGAGCCGATATGAAGATGATGGTCGGGAGCACCTGGAATGCGAACACGAATCCCACCGTCGAATGTCCCGGCGGCAGGAAAGGCAGGTTCACCTTGGGATCGGCGGGGAGGCCCAGGCTGCCGAAAACGAAAGCCGATCCGGCAAAGGCAAATGCGAGCCCTGCATTCACCACGTCACCGGCGCGCTTCATCACCGCCTGGCCCCAGTCGGCATAGACAACGATCAGCGCGAAGACGAACTGCAACCCCAATCCCCAGAGAATCGTTTTAATGCGGATGGCTTTACGGTTGGTGGAAAACAGATAGGCGAGCGTGAGCAGCACAACAATACCCAGCAGTCCTGCAAATCGTGACATTCTGGTCCTTCGCTTGCGATTGGAATGGATTGTTGCTGGAAAGTCCCGTCTATTGTAGCTGCCTTGTCAACCCATGACGGCGCTGCACAGTTAAAGTAGCGCTTTAGAATTTACTTTCAAAATCCGTGAATGCCTTTTCCAGCGCCCATTGAGCGCGGGCGCGTTCGCTGGCGGAAAGCAGCTTCTCACAATTTGGAGACAGTCTGGCAGCGCCTGGCCGGTCCTTCTCACATGCCGGGGACCCGCTGCTTCGCCAGAGCTCTTCGCCAGGCAGGAAGCTGTAGGCGAGGCTGGCCCGCACGAACTTCTTCAACTGAGCATAGTTAAAGTGATACGTTTCCACCGCGCGCTGGTACTCCTGAGTCATGCTGGAGCGCGACACTCCTTCGTCATCCGTCGCCAGCGTGACCGGCACGCCGAACTTCAGGTACATCGACAGCGGATGGCGGGCGCCACTCACACCGAGAATCACGTCATTGCTGGTCAGGCAAACTTCAACCAACACATTACGTTTTGCCATTTCCGCAAGCAAAGCCTGAGGATTACTCTCCCGCATCACGTCGACGCCGTGGCCAATGCGCTCGGCATGTCCCTGTTCTACCGAAGCACGGATGTGGAACAACTCTTCCGGCGCGGCGATCTCCGGGGTCAGTTCGCCGGCATGCAGCGTGATGTGAACTTTGGGATAAACCGTGTGCAGATAATCAATGATCTTCATGTGCAGCTTGAAGTCATGAATCGGCACATACCAGTCCTCTGCCATCACCAGATTCAACCCGACCACACGCGGGTCTTTCGACGCCATTTCAAAGCCAGCCAGTATCTGCGCGTAAACCATCTCTTTGGCAAGCCCACGCGCCACCTGATAAATATAGCGGGCCTTTACCGCGCACCCCGGATCGGCCTGCGGAGCGCCGCAGCGCAGATCCTGGTTTTCTTTGGCTTCAATCTGGTCAAGTCCCTTGCGGGCGCTGTTCACAATTTCCGGCAGTCCTGCCTGCAGCAGCGCTTCGCGCATTCTGGCCGGATCATCGTTCCAGCCCACGCGCTT
>JBAIYI010000656.1:0-14417 GCA_037915955.1 Terriglobales bacterium | reverse complement strand
ATCGCCTGGCGCTGCTGCAGGGCGGGAACGGTGATCTTGATGTAACCATTCTGCTGCGCACCTTCAAATAACAATGCGTCAATGCCTCGCGCGGTGATGACGAACTTATCCTGCGATTCGAGCAGCTCAGAGATGGTGCCGATTCGAGCGACCTTGCCTCTGATCACAATGGCCAGCCGGTCACAGATCTGCTCGATCTCTGACAACAGATGCGAGCTGAGGAAGACGGTCTTCCCTGCTTCGCGTGCGCGGAGGATGATCTCGCGCACTTGAAGACGGCCCAGAGGATCGAGAGCCGAGGTGGGTTCATCCAGGATCAGCAGGTCGGGGTCATTCACCAGCGCCTGCGCCAGTCCAACGCGCTGCAGCATGCCACGGGAAAACTTGCCTGCGTTGCGGCCGGCAACAGAGGTGAGATCGAGCTGCTTGAGAAGCTCACCAGTACGTTGAGCCAGGGCCGGATCACGAACGCTGTTGAGTCCGCCGTAAAAGCGCACCAGCTTCTCGGCGGAGCGATGGTAAAGAGCAACGTTTTCCGCCACAAAACCTATTTTCCGGCGGGCAGGCGCACTGCCGAATGGCTGGCCGAGCATGGAACCACTGCCGGAGCTCGGGAACATGAGCCCGATGGCGATGTGGATGGCGGTGGTCTTGCCTGCACCGTTGGGGCCGAGAAAGCCGAAGATTTCGCCGGGCTCAACGCGCAGCGAAAAACCGTTGAGCGCCATCACGTTCTCATTCCTGAAGAACGCGCGGTATTCCTTGCTGATGTTGTTGAACTCGAGCGCGGCTGCGGGCATGCGTGGAATTCAGGATAAACGAAGAGCACTACAAAGGAAAAAGCCCGGCTCATGGCCGGGCTTTTCGAACGAACCGTTATTTAGGACTTTAGGCCGAGCACCTGGAAGGCGATAACCAGGGCATACAGGGCCAGAGACTCGATCAGAGCGAGACCGAGAATCAGGAAGATGAAAAGTCCGGGGCGTGCGCCGGGGTTGCGGGCCAGCGATTCAACCGCAGAAGCGGTCGCTTTGCCCTGTCCAAGGCCGCAGAGTCCGGCGGCGATGGCCATACCCAGGCCGGCGCCGAGCGGAATGGCCCAGCCGCGGCCACCAGCAGTGGTCAAGCTTTGATTTCCAGCCTGTGCGAACGCCGGAGTGGCAACCATGAGGACCACCACTACGGCAAAGATCACAAACATTACTTTGCGCATGTTCTCTCCTTATGAAAATGCTTCCAGTGGGTGGTTGACGTTCACCAAGCTGACGCCCTCACGCTGAAAGCAAACTTTTAGTGCTCTTTTGCAACCGCCAGCGAAATATAAATGGTTGAAAGCAGGGTAAAGATATATGCCTGCAGGAACGCCACAGCCACGTGCAAGAGCAGGAAAATTACCGGCACACCGATCGGGATCATGGAAAAGAACACCGCGGTGACCTGATCGCCGGCAAAAATATTGGCGTAAAGACGGATGCTGAGCGACATCATGCGGGCGAGATCGCTGACAATTTCAATCGGGATCATCAGGAAAAACAGCCACCATACGGGCCCGATGAAATGTTTGGCGTAATTCAGCGCGCCCTGCTCGCGGATGCCATTGCTGGTGTAATACACCCATGAGACCACTGCACAGCCGAGCGTCACTGCACCGGAGACAGTAGGCGATTCGAACGTGGGAATGACCCCGATAAGGTTCCCGATCAGGATGAAAAGAAACAGCGCGGTCAGCAGCGGAATGTAACGGGTGCTGTGATGACCAATGATGCTCTCACACTGGTCAGCCACCATCTCGTGCAGCATTTCGGCGATATGCTGAATGCCGCCAGGCTTGTCCACCGACAGTCGAGAGCGGATGATCAGGAAAACCACGATCAGGAATGCCACAACGAGGACTTGCATCGCCACCGGATTGGTGATGGGCGCTTCCGGGTGCGCAGGATGCAACGGCGCAGGCAAAGCCTGCATGATCGCGTTCACAGGCTTGGCGAACGCGCGGTTCAGGAGCTCAGTAAACCACAGTTGTTCCATTCGTCTGGTATTTCCCGGGGGATTAGAGTTCTGTTCGCAGAGCCCTGCTCACTTCATAAACTGCATCAATGAGAATGGCTGCTGCCGGTAAAGAGAGGCCCGCAAAGAGGCCGTACAAGCCGCTGGTAGTACCTTTCAATATAGCATAGGCAGCAGCAGCTATCAAAAGGTAGCGAAGCACAAAACGGGCCACAACACGGGCGCTGGAGGGCTTTTCACCGGTGGTCTGAAGGTAGGCAGCCATGGCCTCGATGGTCCGGCGTAGCCAGTAGAAGTTGAGCATGGCAACTGCGCTCCCGAGCAGAAAGCTGAGCGCCACGGCTGAACCGTACCTGATCCATGCCACTGGGAGACCGACCACCGCCAAGGCAATCATGATCCGCACGAGCCGGCTGAAGACCTGACGGTAAAAATCCCACTCCTGTCGTGCCGGCTCAGCGGCCTGCTGCTCGCTCACTCTTTGAAGTCCTCGGACATGGCAGTCCGGATGAAGTAGACAAAGCCGGCGACCACGCCAAAGAGCAATCCGGCGAGCGGGAGCCAGCTCTTGTGAAGCCATTTCTCCAGCAAGCCGCCCAGAAGCCAGCCCAGTACCACGGCGGCGGGAAGGGTGAAGCCGATCTGAATGTATTTTTCTGCGGTGACCCAGGCTTTCTTGGGACTTTGCTGATCGTCGTCGGCCATAAGAAGTATTCTCCAGCGCGAGGGGCGCGGATGCAAGGCGCTGCCCGCAGTTCGTTATAATCAAGGGTTTGGCACCTGGCACCTTTCAGTGGTATGACGCAGACTGCTCTCTCAACGATTCCCGAGTTCGCCGGCCTTGAGCGCGGCGTGTACAACGGGGTGGAGACTGCGCTGCGGTTCACCGCGCCGGCCCAGGAACTGGAAGCCCTGCGCAGCAACTGCGGTATCTTTGACCTGAGCTGGCGAACGCTGATCACGGCCACCGGCAAGGACCGTGTGCGCTGGCTGCACAACATGGTGACCAACAACATCCGAGAGCTGGCGGCGAATCGCGGTTGCTACAACTTTGTGTTGAACGCGCAAGGGCGCATTCAGGGCGACCTTTATGTGTTCAATTTGGGAGAAAGCCTGCTGCTGGAAACGGATCGAGCGCAAGCGGATGCGCTGCTGCCAACCTTAAAGCGTTACATCATCATGGACAAGGTGGAGCTTGTGTCAGCAGGAGATAGCCTGGCCGCGATCGGGGTCTGCGGACCGACGTCAGAAGCAATGCTTCACAAAGCCGGAATTGAGACGCAAGGGATGGAGCCGCTGGAGATTCGCGAAATCACCTGCGCCGGAGCGGCGGCAAAGCTGATCCGCGGCCCACAGCAGAAGTCGCACTGGTATGAGATTTGGATCGAGCCGTCGAAAGTGGCTGAGGTGTGGAAAGCCCTGCTCGCATCCGGCGCCCAGCCGGTGGGAGCCGAAGCGCTGGAGATGTGGCGCGTGCTGCACGGCATTCCGCAGTACGGAGTAGATATCCGCGATCGCGACCTGCCGCAGGAAACAGAGCAGATGCAGGCACTGCACTTCAGCAAGGGCTGCTACATCGGACAGGAGATTGTGGAGCGAATCCGCGCGCGCGGGCAGGTGCATAGAAAGTTCACGGGATTCGAGTTTGAAAGCGACATTCCCTCCCCCGGAAAGTTCGATGCCGATGGGCGCACGCTGGCTGAGATCACTACGATGGCAACGGTGCCCGGTGGCCAGAGGAAGATTGGGCTTGGATATGTCCGGCGCGAAGCAGGAGAGGCCGGAAGCACCGTTGACCTGAACGGCGCGAAAGCAAAGATTGTGGCATTGCCATTCGAGAATTGAGGACTCATCAGCATGAGTGATAAAGAGAAGCAGGATTTTGTAGTCAGCGACAGGCGGCGGTTCGGCTCTGAGGGCGAGCTGCGTGAAGGCGTAAAGCGCGAAGAAGAAAAGCCGGCAGCAACCGCGACGGCTGCGCCACCTGCGCCTCCGAAACCGGCTCCGCCCCAGGCGGCCCAGCCCCCCGAGGGCAAGCCGATCCCGCCGGGCATTCCGGAGATCCATGCGCCGGAAGAACTGCCTGAACCACCGACCGCGGAAGAGCAGCACCAACAGACTGAGGCGTATCGCGCATCCGGCAAGAAACTGGACGATTTGGTGCAGTCGCGAACTGGTGCGCAGGGTGCGTATCCCGACATGACCTTCGAAAAGGTCATTGAGTCGTTTTACATGAGCGCTCTGATCCAGATGGGTGCGATCCGCAATGAAGGCGAGCCGCCGGCGGTGGACATCATCGGGGCAAGGCAGACGATTGATTCCATCAACATCCTTGCGGAGAAGACGAAGGGCAATCTCACGGATCGCGAAAAAACCTTGCTGCAGAACGTGCTTTTTGAGCTGCGAATGGCGTGGATTGAGCTGACCAATGCGATTGCCACGCGCGCGACCGCGCCGCAACCACCAGCACCCGGAGCCCCCGCAGACAAGAAATGAAGGCCACGCTCACGGTTCTGGGAAGCGGCACGTCCATGGGCGTGCCGACGATCGGCTGCAGCTGCAGGGTGTGCAACTCGACCGATCCGCATGACAAGCGCACGCGACCTTCCATCATGCTGGAATATGCGGGCCGCTGCGTGCTGATTGATACCACGCCGGATTTCCGCGAACAGGCGATCCGCGAAAAGATTTCCCGCATCGATGCCATCCTGTATACGCACGCGCATGCCGATCATATCCTTGGCCTGGACGATGTCCGCCCGCTGAGCTTTCGTCGCGATGAAAAGATCCCGCTCTACGCCGATGAACCCACCGCGCAAGCCATGGAGCGGATGTTTGAGTACATCTTCGATCCGAATTACAAGTTCGGCGGCATTGCGCGCGTGAGCATGAACCGGCTGAATGGCTCGGTGGAGCTGTTCGGCGCTCGCTTTGAGCCGGTGACGATCATTCACGGCGAGACCGAAATTCTCGGGTTCCGCTTTGGCCAGGGGGCATACCTGACTGACTTCAGCGAAATTCCGCCGGCGTCGATGGCGAGATTGAGAGACCTGGACATCCTTTTCCTGGATGCGCTGCGGCACAATCCGCACCCAACGCATTCCACGGTGGCGAACTCGCTTCGGCTGGTGAAAGAACTGAACCCGAAGCGCGCGTTCTTCACCCATATCTCGCACGATCTGGCGCACGAGGAGACGAACAAGACATTTCCTGATCATGTCCGGCTGGCGCATGACGGTCTCAGGCTGGAGTTTGAGATCGCATGAGGACATTCCGTTCGCTGGAGGAAATCCCTGCCGATCTGGGCCCCACGATTGTAAGCGTGGGCAACTTTGACGGGCTGCACCGCGGACACCGGCATGTGCTGCAGGAAGTGGTGCAGCGAGCAAAAAGCTCGGGAGCAAAGGCCGTGGCGGTGACGTTTGAACCGCATCCCCTGCGAATTCTGCGCCCTGACGTGGCTCCACGGCTGATTACCCCTCCTGCAATGAAAGAGAAGCTGCTGGCAGAAACGGGAATCGATGCCCTGCTGGTGATTCCGTTCACCCGCGATTTCTCTATGACCACGGCAGACGAGTTCGCGAGCAACATCCTTTCCGGCAAGCTCAAAGCTCGTGAAGTGCACGAAGGCGACAACTTCCATTTCGGCCACAAGGCACAAGGAACAACACAGCACCTGAAAGACATTGGCGCGCGCCTCGGGTTTGAGGTGCATTCTTATCCCCTCATGAAGCTGCGCGGCAGCCCGGTTTCCAGCAGTCATATTCGCGAGCTGATTTCAGGTGGCAAGGTTTCACGAGCAGCGCGGCTGCTGGGCAGGCCGTTCAGCGTAACCGCAGCGCCGGGCCGGGGGCGCGGCTTTGGGCACAAGTACACTGTTCCCACCATCAATCTGAGCCGCTATGACGAACTGGTGCCTGGAGATGGCGTTTACTTCACGAGGACAAAGGTCGGCGATGAGATGTTCAACTCAGTCACGAACGTGGGAAAGCGGCCGACGTTTGGCGACGACCTGTTCGCCATCGAAACCCATCTGCTGGATTTTCATCCGCTTGAGGTGACCGCTCAAACCGAAGTGGAGATCACCTTCCTGCGCTGGCGGCGGCCGGAGACGAAGTTCGCGTCAGTCGAAGTCCTGAAGGAACAGATAGGGCGAGATGTGAAGCGGGCGCAACGGTATTTTGGGCTACTCGCGAAGATGCATTTCACCGCGGAGGCGCGGAGGCACGGAGATCTTGATCGTCGGGTTGAGACTTAGACGCGGCATGCCGCGTCTCTACGCTGAAATTGTTGGCAGCCCCGACGAGTCCTGGTAATCATAGGGATCCCTCATTTCGTTCGGGATTACAGAGCAGACCCAGTGCTGGATTTTCCCCGCAGGGGTGATAGACTTCCCCACGCTCATGGCCACGACAACAGTTTCAACATTCTCGCAGGTCACATCGGCACAGAAGCGCACCCTGATCGCCGCGGCGCTCGGCTGGGCGCTGGATGCGTTCGACGTAATGCTCTACAGCCTGGTGATCGCACACATCATGCGGTCGTTTGGGATCAGCAAGGCTTCCGCCGGCTGGCTGAGCACGTTCACGCTGTTTGCGTCAGGAATTGGCGGCGTGCTGTTTGGCTTCATCGCTGATCGAGTTGGCCGAACCAAAGCACTGATGCTGAGCATCCTCACGTACTCGGTCTGCTCGCTGGGATCGGGACTTGCTCCGTCAGTGCCGGTTCTGGCGTTCTTCCGTTTCGTGCTGGGGCTAGGGATGGGTGGCGAGTGGAACACCGGCGCGACGCTGGTTGCCGAGACGTGGCCGACTCACCTTCGGGCCAAAGCGATTGCCATTGTGCAGAGTTCGTGGGCGTGGGGCTACGCAGCGGCAGCAGTGGTTGCCGGCGTTGTTCTGAACTGGACGCAGAATTGGAGAGTGGTGTTCTTCGTGGGCGTGCTGCCCGCCCTGGTGACTCTCTGGATCAGACGCAGCGTGCCGGAATCAGAGATTTGGAAGCAGCACCAGGTCACGCAGGAGGCAAGCACGCCTTTTGCTGAAATCTTTGCATCAGGGCTGCGGGGCAGAACAGCGGCCCTTTTCATGCTGAACTTCTTTGGCCTGTTCGCGTGGTGGGGACTGTTTTCCTGGATTCCGCCGTATCTTGCGCTGCCGGTTTCGCAGGGCGGCCGCGGCTTCGGCCTGATGCAGACCACAACCCTGCTGCTGGTGCTGAACCTTGTGGGAATGTTTCCGGGGTACATAAGTTTCGGCTGGTTTGCGGAACGCTTTGGGCGAAAGCGCTCTTTTGTCTTCTACCTTTTGGGCGCAGCCATTATGGTGCCTATTTATGCGGCAGCCCGTTCGCCATGGGTCATCATGGTGCTGGGCGCGGTGGTCGCGTTCTTTGGTACGGGATTCTTCTCCGGATCAGGATTAATCGGAAGCGAACTCTTCCCTACTCGCGTGCGCGCACGAGCGCTGGGCTTCACCTACAACGGCGCGCGGACTTTGAGCTCGCTCGCGCCGTTTACGATTGGGAAGCTGGCGCAGGCCCACGACCTGAGCTGGGCATTTGGATTCTGCGCAGCGGCTTTTCTGCTCGCCATGTTCATGGCCATGCTGCTGCCGGAGACGAAGGGGAAACAGTTGGAGTAGCTTAGCCGCGAATACACGCGAATAAAAACGAATCAATTGATTTTTCTTGATTCGCGTTAATTCGCGGCGAGTTGAGGCGCTCCCACCGGCAGCGCATTCTTCTTCGGCCGGCGATTCGCCTGCAGAATCTTTTTGCGCAGCCGCAGGTTCTTCGGAGTGACTTCCACCATCTCGTCATCCGCGACGAATTCGATTGCCTGCTCGAGTGTGAGCGCTTTGAAAGGCACCAGGCGGATGGCTTCGTCCGCGGTGGAGGCGCGCATGTTGGTCAGCTTTTTCTCGCGAACGGCATTTACGTCGAGGTCAACTTCACGAGCATTTTCGCCGATGATCATTCCCTCGTAGAGATCAACTCCGGGGCCGAGGAAGAGAACGCCGCGCTCCTGGAGGCTGAACAGCGCGTAGGCGGTCGAGGGACCGGGACGATCGGCCACGAGCGCGCCGGTCATGCGGTGCGGAATTTCGCCGAGCCATTCAGTGTAGCCGTCAAAGAGCGAGTTCATGATCACGGTTCCACGGGTTTCGGTGAGCAGCTCTGACCGTAAGCCGATCATGCCGCGGCTTGGAATTGTGAATTCCATGCGCACGCGTCCGGAGCCGTGGTTGTGCATTTTTTCCATCTGGCCTTTGCGCGAGCCCAGCTTTTCTATGACCACTCCGACGAAAGCTTCCGGTATATCGACCATCAACTTTTCCTTCGGCTCCATCAGCTTGCCATCGATCTGTTTGGTTACGATTTCCGGCTTGCCCACCATCAGTTCGTAGCCTTCGCGACGCATCGTCTCGATGAGAATGGAGAGCTGCAGTTCACCGCGGCCGAGTACCTTGAAGGAATCCGTGCTGCCGGTTTCCTCGACGCGCAAGGAGACGTTGGTGAGCAGCTCTTTTTCGAGACGCTCGCGCAGGTTGCGTGATGTGACGTAGCTTCCTTCGCGTCCGGCGAATGGTGACGTGTTCACGGAGAACTGCATTGCGATGGTTGGCTCGTCGATGACGATGTGCGGCAGCGGCGCAGGATTCTCAACGCTGGTGATGGTCTCGCCGATGGCGATTCCTTCCACGCCGGCGATGGCCACGATGTCTCCACATTCGGTCTGGTCGATGTCCACGCGCTTGAGGCCGCTGAAGGAGAAGAGCTTGGTAATTTTCACCTTTTGCACCGAACCATCCAGCTTGGCGATGCCTGCCTCTTCGCCGTTGCGCAGCGTGCCGTTGAAGACGCGCGCAATGGCCATACGGCCGAGATAGTCGCTGTAATCCAGGTTGGCGACCAGAATCTGCAGCGCGTTTGCGGGGTCGCCAGCGGGCTCAGGAATCGTTTTCAGGATCGCATCAAACAGCGGCCGCAGATCTTCACCGGGAACGTCAATCGAGGTGGAAGCCGTTCCGGCTTTCGCGTTGGTGTACAGCACGGGAAAATCGAGCTGATCTTCGCGCGCATCGAGGTCGATGAAGAGATCGTAGAGCTCGTTCAGGACTTCCTGAGCGCGCGCGTCTGCGCGATCGATCTTGTTGATTACCACCACGGGCGAGAGACCAGCCTCCAAGGCCTTGCTCAGCACGTAGCGGGTCTGGGGCAGAGGGCCTTCGCTGGCGTCCACCAGCAGCATGACGCCGTCCACCATTTTCAGGGCGCGCTCCACTTCACCGCCAAAGTCACTGTGACCGGGAGTGTCCACGATGTTGATCTTCACGTCGTGATACAGAACGGCAGTGTTCTTGGCGAGAATGGTGATGCCGCGCTCGCGCTCGAGCTCGTTGGAATCCATCACGCGGTCCATGACAGCTTCATTGGCGCGGAAGGCGCCGCTCTGGCGGAGCATGGCGTCCACCAGCGTGGTCTTTCCGTGGTCAACGTGCGCGATGATGGCAATATTGCGAATAGCTGAACTCAAAAGGGTGTCCGTTCCTGAAGATGAGAATGGGCGTTCCGTCTGTATCCATTCTACCTGTGAAAAGAAAAAAGCGGACGGCGAGGTTTCACCGTCCGCAGTCAGGCTCCGTCGCAAACAGGGTTTAGCGACTAAGTTGTTTCTCCACCTTCACGCGGTCGTCCATTCCGACGATGGCGCTCTCATGCACCGGCTTGTAGCCGTCCTTCTGCAGAGTGATGTCATAGCTTCCGGCGTCCACCTGGATCTCAACAGGCGTGGTCTTTTGAAGAGGCGTGCCGTTCACGATCACCTGAGCACCTTTGGGTTCGCTCTTGATTTCAATGCGCGCCATGCCTTTGGTTGCGCCGCTGGAAAGTTTCCCGCTCAGTCCGCCGCCGACGATCCGGATGTTGTCCGTGCGTCCGGCAACCATCAGGCTGGGCGAATAACTCACGGCTTGTCCCGCCGCGAGTTTTATGTCTGTGCTGGCCTCAAGGTAACCGTTCTTGCGTAGCACCACGCTGTGCTGCCCCGGGTCCAGCATGATTTCTGAGGGCGTGTTCTTGCCGGTTTCCTTACCATCAATGATGATGGCGGCACCTGATGTGCCCGCCACGTTCACGAATCCTTTGTTGGGGGTCAGCCTCACATCCAGCGGACTGCGGCTGCCTCCCACCACTTGCACCACGCGAGTTTCCGGCGCGTAGCCGATGTGGGTAACCGTGACTTTGTAATTGCCCGCGGGCAGTGAGCCGATTGTCGCCGGCGATTTCCACTGACCCTGCTGGCCTTCAATCTCGATCACAGCTCCAATCGGTGCTGCGCCTACGGCGATCTCACCCATCGACGCGGCCGCTGCCGGCTGCGTAAACTGCTGAGCGAATTGATGCGCCTTCTGTCGCGAAGAGACCTGGCCGCGACTGGCGCGGGGCTCAGCGGCCGGCTGCTGGTCTTCCCCTGCAGTCGCTGCCGCTGCAGCTGCGTCCTGCTCAGCAGCTTCCGGAACGCCTGGCTTTACAGCTTTCTTCACCGGAACGGCCTGGCTGACCTCCTGCGGAGCCTCTGCGGGCTTGCGCTGGAACATCATGGCCAGCGCTCCGAGCATGAACAGTCCGGCAACCACAATGCCGGCCAGCGCCCAGTTGGTTTTCGAGTTACCCACCGAAGCTTTGCGCGCCGTGGTCTGCGGAGCGAGGGTTTGCGGCGCCAAAGTCTGGGCTGTCTGCCGTTGCGTTGTAGCTGGAGAGGGGGTTGTTCTGAAGCTTGTGGTTACGGGCCCATTCACGGCAGCGTTGAACTGGCTGCGGTTGAACGAACCTGTGGCGTTGCCGTCCCGCATGGCCGGGAACTTCCCCGTGGCGGGCTTGGCCGCAGCAGAGATCACAGCGGGTTCGCGCATGGCTGATTCCAGCGCGGCCATGAGTTGATCGCCGTTAAGGTAACGCTCGGCGGGATTCTTGGAAATCGCCTTCATCACCACACGGGAAATCGCTTCCGGCACGCGACTGTTGGCGACGTTCAGCGGGTGCGGATTCGAATCAGTGATCGACCGGTCCACTTCACCCAGATGCTTGCCCGCAAACGGGCTCCGCGTGGTGTAGAGCTCGTACAGGATCACGCCGATGTTGAAGATATTTGCCGCCGCGTCCATGGGGCGGTTCTTCACCTGCTCCGGTGAGCTATAGGGCGCATCTTCCAACTTCTTGGCCGGAGTGGGCGTGAGAATGTTCTTGTCGCGGAGCACGCCGAAATCGAGCACCTTCAGCGTGCCATCCGCCTGCAACTTGATGTTGTAAGGATTCAGGAAATGGTGGAACACACCTTTGCTATGCGCGTAGTCCACGGCGGCGCAGATCTGCTTCGCAATGCGCAGCACTTCGTTCAGATCCGGCGTGCGGACGGCCAGCATTTCCTTCAGACTTTGCCCGTCCACAAACTCCGCGGTGATAAAGACGTTGAAATCCTTATAACCGCAGGTCAAGAGCCGGCCAATGTTAGCGTGCTCCAGGCCACTGGCAGCCCGCGCTTCGCTGAGGATCTTCTTCATCAGCTCGGTGGCATCGTCCAGCCACTCCGGCACCTGGAACTGGCGCAGTACGCTTACGCGCTCCAGTTGCGGGTTCCGGGCTTTGTGAACAACACCGACGCTTCCGCGGGGCAGTTCCTTCACCAGCTCCAGGCGATCGGTACGAGGAGCCGCAGGCGTACTGGCGGGAGTAGTCTCTGTAATCTCTTGCATAGTCTCAACACCACGCAAGTCCTTGGGGAGGATGAAACGGCATGATCATACCTAAGTACCCCTCAAACATGTCCTAAAGAACACTGACCGGGCATTACTTCGGTAATCGCACCAAAATAGAGACATTGATTGTTTTCAATAACATACCGAAATGTCTAATCACCTGAGACATGGGACTTGAGCGCAGCAACGTTTAGTTTTGTCTTCCCTGAAGCGGGGTGTCTTCAGCCGGGCGGACGCTGGAATAAAGAATGGCGAAGGCCGCGAAGTAAAAGATCATCCATGTAGATGAGAAGCCGAACCACTCCATGTAGGGATCCTGCCGCGAACCGAGCTTGCCCAGTTGGTTGCCAAAGACGGAGAACCCAATCACTGCACCATAGGCAAACAGTCCATAAAGGACATAGCGCATCCAGGCGGACGGCCCGTTCAGGACCGCCTTCCACAAATCGCGGCTGCCCGCTCTTTTTGCTCGCTTATTGGCCACGATCACAGCCGGAATCCACACCACAAAAATGCCAAGATGCAGCAAGAAGAAATACGCTTGAGGCAGAAGCTCGCGCTTTTGCAGTGCAGCCAGATTCACGCACAGACTGACGGCAAATCCAGCCAGGGCAAGAATGATGACCGGCCAGAGCAGCGGCTTCAGCCATGCAGAAACTTGTTCCTGCGGCCTCGCCAGAAGAGGCGACGGCGCCCGAGAACTCTGAGCCACAGCTATGGCTTCATCCAGCAATTGCGATTCTGCCGGTTTGGAAGGATTGACCGCGATGGAAACCGACCGCCCTCCCAGATCGCGAACATATTCGAGTCCTTCCTCTTCATTGCCAAAATCCTGTTTGCGAAAACCCACGTAGGAGTCCGCACCCATCGCGTAGGAATACCTGATGATGGCAGTGAACATAGGTCCATTCGATCGCTCGAGTCCAAGGAGCACGCGCTTCTGCTCCACGGTGGCGCGCTCAATTCTTCCCTGCACCACCGGCCAGCTCTGCGCCCGACTTCGCTGGAAGCGCTTCCAAAGCGGTTTTACCTGCGCGGCAGCAAAGAAAGCCAGCCACACCCAGACCATCCAGGGCCAAGTGCCTGGTTGGGTCCAGCGAAATGGTTCATTGATCAACATTGGCTGCATCATACGTGATCCTCGGCACAGAACTGAAAACGCAAAGGTGTAAGACTGCAAGAAATGACAGTTCTCAGCGACGCAACAAAGTGCGACAAAGAGAACCAGGTTCGAAAAAGTTCGCCCCAAGTGCTCGAGTGCCCAAGGGACGAATGCTTCCCCCGGAACCGTTGGGGACGAAGGTATGAGACCGCGATTTTGGGCCCCTTTGGCGTTGATCATACTTCTCTTTAGTCTGGCAGCTTCTGCGCAGACCAACTCTTTCAACAAGAAAGTGGACATTAAGCATCTGCTGGAACGCGCACAGCAAGGCTTTACCAAAGACCAGGTGGAACTTGGCATGGCGTACCACTCCGGAGCGGGCGTACCGCCTGATCCAACCGAAGCCGCACACTGGTTCCTGAAGGCGGCCAACCTCGGGAATGTGCAGGCCCAGACTTTTATTGCCTACTACTATCTGGGCGGACGAGGTGTAACTCAGGATCCGGCGCAGGCCTTCCTGTGGTTCCAGCGCGCCGCTGTGGAGAATTTCGCACCCGCAGAACTTGGGCTTGCCTTCCTCTATATGAACGGGCTGGGAACCAGGCAGGACTTTGACAGCGCCGCCACGTGGATGGCCCGCTCCGCGCAGCACAATTTTGCGCCGGCAGAGCTCAACCTGGCACTGATGTATCACAACGGTAAAGGTGTGCCTCAGAGTGACAAGGACATGTTGCTGTGGATGACGAAGGCGGCCAAACAAAAGTACGCGCCGGCGGAATTTCTGCTGGGAACCATGCACGAGATCGGCATGGGCGCGCCGCAAAGCTTCACGGCAGCCGCCAACTGGTACCGCAAGGCGGCAGACCATGGCGATCCTCAGGCACAGAACAACCTGGGCGGGCTGTATTCGCGGGGGCTCGGAGTGCGCCACGACGATGAAGAGGCCGCCAAGTGGTATCGGCGCTCTGCCGAGCAAGGTGACAAGAGCGGTTGCACCAACATGGCTTACGTCTATGCCTCTGGGAAAGGCGTCCCGAAGAGTTATGGACTGGCATATTTCTGGGCCCAGATCGCGCGCCGTATTTCCGGCTTTGGCCGCCTGCCATTAGCGCCGGAGTTCCAGCAGGAGGTGCAGAAATTGCTTCCACCAGAAGAGGTGCAAAAGCTGGAAATACAGGTGGAAGCATGGATGCGCGAACACAACTTCAACGCGAGGCTTTCGTCGTTTGTGGAACTTTCTCCGGATGCATCTGAGCTCACACAGCACCTGCGCGAGGCGCTGCAATAGTTTCGAAGCAGACTGCTTCGATTTCAGGCTCCGAACCTGGCGAACCTGCCGGTTCGGGGCCTTTCCTGCTTTCGGCGCGACCGTGATGCACGTCACTTCCCACTTCGGCTTAACGTGACAGCATTCCAACCCATCCGCTTATCTTCTCTGCGCCAACCGTTTGAGCCCCCGAATCAGGAGAAGGCAAGAAAGCTCGAGGAGTGCGAAAATCGTGAAGAAAAGAAGTTTATTCGTCGCAACCATACTGTGCGCGTCGCTCGCG
>JBAIYI010000135.1:0-2516 GCA_037915955.1 Terriglobales bacterium | reverse complement strand
CACCGTAAAAAAAACGACCTGGCCAGGTTCGGGCAGCAGTGACGTGACCCCGTCGAACAGGTATTCATTTGTACGCGGGCGGCCACCGTTAATTCGTGGAAGAGGTGAGTTCGGCGGCAGAGCGACGCCGGGAGCGAGAGTCGCAAGCTGAACAAACGTGCGGCCGTTCAGCGGGATCTGAGAAATCTTCTCTTCGGTAATAATCTGGCGCAGGCTGCCTGACTCTGACTGCAGCAGTGGGGCGTCCGCGGTGACGGTAACGGTCTCCGCAGCCTTTCCGGGCCGCAGTGTCGCATCAACGCGCGCGCGATCGCCGGTGCGCAGCGTGACACCGTTCCGCAGAAAATGTGAAAACCCGTTCGCCTCCACTTCCATCTGATAGACGCCGGGACGAAGTCCGGGAAGACTGTAGAGACCGTCAGTTCCCGTAAGGGTGGAACTGGTAATCCCGGTTTCAACATCTTTCACGGTGATGTGCGCGCCGACGACAGCGGCACCGGAGGAGTCCTCCACCAAACCGGTAAGCTCAGCGCTGCCGGCCTGCGCAAGCAGAACACGGCACATCAACAGCAAAGCGGCCAAAAGAAGGTAACGTGAGCGTCCGATCATGGCTGCACGTTTTTATATTGTTCGAATCGGGAAGTCAAACCGTATAGATTCGATATTGTGGGAACTGCGTACGCGATTCTCCACGGAATTCAGTTCCTGAGACGTGGCATTCGCGAGAAATGCCACGTCTCACCGACCCAGGCTAGAAGGAGCCGCCGTCACAACCTGCCGCGGCCAGCCCTTTGCGCAGTTTGTCCAGGACGCGACCGCGAATGAATCCGATGGATCCGCGCGCCAATCCCAGGCGCTTTGCCACTTCATCATACGGAAGCGGCGGTTGCTCGAAGAACAACATCCTCACCATCTCGGCGTTGCGCTGGGACAACTGCGAGACCAGATCGCGCACGATCTTGTGCTGCTGCCGCTCCCATACGTTGCCAGGCATGGGCGCCGCCACTGAAATCTCCTTCGCCTCCTGGTCAACACTTTCCAGGGGCACTTCCCGCGCGTAGCTGCGCCGCCAGCGTATCGACTGGCGCACTGTGACGGTAATCAGCCAGGAACGGAATGACTCCGCCTTCTTGAGTTGGGCCAGACTGTTGAAGACCTCCACGAATACACATTGCAGGATGTCCGCTGCGTCGTCACTGCTGGCGCCAAAGCGGCGGCTGATGGAAAGCACCAGGGTGCGATACCTGGCAATGAGTTCAGCCCATGCCGTGTCATCGCCCGCAAGGCAGCGCTGCACCAGGCCATCATCTCCCGGGCCGTACGGGTGACAGCGTTCGCAATGAACTACCGGCTGCTCGAATTGTGGCTCGAATTGTGGATTGGCCTCTGGTAAACAACTGACTTCTATGGAACTCCCACTAACAACCTGAGAATTGTTCATCTTCTCTTAATCCCATTTGTGCGTGCTTGTGGTCCGCGGACGGATTTCACCCGCGCAGCGTGATGTCTCTGCTCCAGCATGTGACTGGGAGCAGCGAAGCGCGGTGTGATTCCAACATTCGGAACGGGCCAAAACGCCGCCTGCCATGGGGCGCTTTTCCGGGGAGATACGCCGCCTGCCGAATATGACCGAAACGGCAGGCGTGATCACGCCTGAATAGCTATGGCAGACCTATTTCTGGGAATGGAACAACTCTAAGGATCAGATCCTTAACGGCGGTGTGGCAGAAAGGGGTAAGACAAGGACTGGCTCACATCTTTCCAGACAAACTTCTTTGAATTCCAGCGATGGAACAAGCTGCAAGGGGTCCGCGACCTTCCACATCGGGATGAACTTGAGAATGCTGGTAAAGACCAGCATCATCCCGATGATGCACAGGCAATATGTCACCTGGCACTCAATGTCATCGCTAGAGGCCGGGAAGCTGTCCCAACTATCAAGTTGCAGAATGGGCGAGACTATCGCCGTCAGCAACAGAGCGATCAGGACAATCCTGCATAGTTTGCGCAACATTACTTCAACCCCGCTAAAAGGAAGTGAATGACGCAGTTGGTATTTCTACTGCAACGTTTTCCCGGAAGAAAGTAACGTTACTCTAGCACTCTCGTGCTACAAAGCAGATGTCCGCCAAGTGAAATTTACAGAAACCGAAAATTTTTGTCACTGAATTTCAACTGTTTTGTCCGATACCTTTAAGGGTAGGTTACGCATCCGTGAGCTGCGAGTTCCTACTTCTGTAAGCTGCAATGTGGCTGGGCCATCAGCCAGCCTCTTTACGATTAGCGTGATAAGAGTTCCCTGTCCGCTGACGCCTGCGGTATTGGGTTGGCGCGTAGTGAAAATCCCCGCATCTCCTTTCTCTTTGTCGATTCGCTGCACAATCGCGACTTCCTGTGAACCGCCGGAGAGGAAATCGCCGTGCTGTACATCCTCGACCTCCAGGAGCCGGGGATCGTAGTGGAACATCATGGAAGCCGAAAACAGATCATCCACGCCCTCAACGAGAACCTGAAAT
>JBAIYI010000209.1:0-1831 GCA_037915955.1 Terriglobales bacterium | reverse complement strand
GTTGTGAGGGCTCTCTTGGGATGGCAGCAATGCAGGGCGGGCCAGAGCTGCTGGTATGCACCAACAGCGCGATGCAGGTTGGCCAGAATTGCCGGTCGGTGCGCAGCAAACGATGCAGCTCCGAGTTGTTGGGCCGGTACGCGAGTGGGGCGATATCCGTTACACTGGTTTCAGTCAGCGCCCGTGCCGGGATGGCGAAACTGGCAGACGCAGCGGACTTAAAATCCGCAGGTCCGAAAGGACTGTGGGGGTTCAAGTCCCCCTCCCGGCACCAACTCTTGCGATCCTTCGACTCCGCTGCGCTTCGCTCAGAATTTCGGCAGCAGGCTCTCGCTTCCGCACTTGTTAACCAGCTAAATGAAAAAACGGAGCGCGTTGAAATCCGCGCCCCGTTCGATCGGACTCCGTCAATCGCCGCCATTAGGGCCGTTATGGCAGTCATAACAGCTCATCTGGTGGCCGGCCGGAAACGTCTTCCCGTTGAGCGTTTTCGTGGTAAGCAACGCGGAGAGCGGCGTGCCGCGGAAGTCGGCGCCATGACAATACGCGCACTTCTGCCGGTTGGTGCTTCCTTCAGCATACGATTCATGCGCGGAAACCCAGCGGCTTCCTACGGTATGCATGCCGTGCGGACCGCCGCTTGCCGTTGTTGGCACCGTGCTGTGGCAAGTGCTGCATTCGGTGATCTTGCCGGAGTAGCCTTGCAGCAGTTGACTGTACACGTTGTCATTGATTTGGTTGGTGGCATATTCGCCGTGCTGCGAGCCGTGGCAGGCCGAGCACTCCACGGATCCGTGGCCTTTGCTGAAACGGTACAGGTCGAAGCCAGTCGCGGGGACGTTTGGATTGGTGGCAAAGCGCGTGTCACTCGCGGTTCGCCACAAGCCGTTGGGTCCGTGATCAGAAGTAGTAAAGGTGGTCGGATAGCGCGTGCCGTTCTGATGGCACATCTGGCAGGAAGGCTCGTTCAGCCATCCTGCGCGTGTGGAGACGCCAAGGCGACTCAGGTTGCCGTGGCAGTCAAAGCAGTTGGTGTTGCGCATGGCGCCGCGCTGGCACTTTGTATTGTTGCCAGGATGGCAGAGATAGCAGCTTTGGGCTGAAGTCGTCGCCTTGTCGAGGGTCGTTCCGGTGGCAGGATTGATAACGCCGCTGTGCTTCTGGTGCATGGATGCGGTGAGGGCCGGCACACCGGTCACGCCGGTTTTCATTCCTGCCGCATTCAATGCGTTCGAACCGTGGCATGCGGCGCAAAGCACTGGATTGTTGAATGCCTGGACAGTTTGGTAGAGGCTGGACTTATAGTGATAGCCCTTGTTCTGAAGCTCCGCGAGCATGGTGCTGGGAATCACGTGGCGGTCGTGGAGCTTGAGGATGTTGAGTTTCACGTCCTTGGCCGGATCCGTTGTGTAGTTCACCCAGCCGCCGGGAGGCGTGGCGGCAGCATTGCTCCCCGATGCATGGCAGCTTTTGCAGCTCATCTCGTCGCTCACGGCCAGCACCGCCGTGGTCTGGGCAATGATCTGACCCGACGAATTGCGCGCCACCACCTTCACCATGGGATACGGCTTAGTCTTGCCTGTGTCGTCAAACGGAACGGTTGGGATGCCCTCTGCCTGCCAGACAGCTTTGGTCGTGTCAAACGCCATCGGTTGCGGCGTGAGGCTCTGAGTCTTATTAAGTTTCAGTCCCGTGTCCGGAGGCAATTGTGCCCCGAACAGCGTGTAGGAATAATTCCAGAAATTTGTTTTCGTGGAGCTGATGGTATTGATGGAGCCGGACGAATCGGCAAGTGCCTGATACGTGATAGTAACTCCCGAGGTCACCGGAA
>JBAIYI010000633.1:0-7697 GCA_037915955.1 Terriglobales bacterium | reverse complement strand
GAAGCGGCGCGTCACTACGGTGAGCGGGAACTCGCTGCGCTCGTCCTGGCAATTGCCACAATCAATGTCTGGAACCGGCTGAACGTGGTCACGCGACAGGTCGCGGGTGAATGGATCAATTCGGCAGAGGCAAAAAAGTGGGTGGAGAGCTACGCAGCAAGATAGCTGCGTCGCAAGACCTACTTTCGCGCCGACGTGGCGATCAAAAAAGGCTGCCTTTGGGCAGCCTTTTGTTCCGCTAACACACAGCCTCGGGACCGAACCGCCCAATGGGGCCTCCGCGCTCGTTGCGCGCTGTTTGACAGTCGAAAGAAGGGGCTCTTACAATGAATTCAGCTGCGCGAGGGCACGCTTCGTGCAGCCTTCTTTTTGTCCCGGTTTCCCCTTCCCGGATATGGCGGTGTAGCTCAGGTGGTTAGAGCGACGGTCTCATAATCCGTAGGTCGTAGGTTCGAGTCCTACCGCCGCCACCAGTTTCAAAACTAAATTGACCTTAAGGCCGAGGCCGACTTGCGTGCCGAGGCCGCTGATACAGGCGCAACATTCAGTTCGCCCGGGCCAAGCACGCGAGCGGTTTTGAGCGAAGCGACAAGAAAAATGGGGTAAGACTGTCTCCCTGCGATACGATTGCTCTTTCGGGCCATGCAGGCATGAAGACAGGCGGCGGTTTCTGGTTGCTGATTTCGGATTTGCGGTACGGACTTCGGGGTGTGCTCAAGTCCCCCGGCTTCACCGCCGTAGCCGTCCTCACGCTCGCTCTGGGAATCGGGGCAACAACGGCCATCTTCACGCTCATACAGCAGGTCATGCTGCGGTCGTTGCCGGTCGCGCGGCCTGACCAGCTCTGGCGCATCGGTGATTCTGACACCTGCTGCTTCTCGAACGGATACACGCAGGGAAGCAACGCGGACACGCAGAACAGCTGGAATTTCTTCTCATGGGAGGCATACAAACACTTCCGCGCCAACACTCCTGCGTTCCAGGATCTGGCCGCCTTCCAGGTCGGCGAAGCGAATGCTTATCTCGCGGTGCGGCGCACCGGTTCTTCAGCCCCCGTTGAAACCCGCAATGGCGAGTACGTCTCCGGCAACTTCTTTGAGACATTCGGCATTTCGGCCTGGCGTGGGCGGCTCTTCACAGACGCTGATGACCAGGAAAACGCACCTCCGGTCGCTGTAATGAGCTTCCGCATCTGGCAGGTGAAGTACGGATCCGATCCGTCAGCGGTGGGAGCGGCTTATCAGATCAACGGTCACGTGTTCACGGTGATAGGTGTGGCCCCGCCGGGCTTTTTCGGAGCAAAGATCGCTACCGAAAATATGCCGGACTTCTGGCTGCCCCTGGCCACCGAGCCGATGATTGCCGGCGCGACTTCACGCCTCAGGAATCCGCGCCTTGCCTGGCTCGATCTCATCGGGCGAGTTCGCCCCGACGCGAATCCGAAAATCCTCGAGACTGAGCTCCAGGTAGAGCTGCACCAATGGCTGGCAAGCCATGTTTCGGAAATGACCCCACAGGAGAAGGCGCTCCTGCAAGCTCAGACTCTGCGACTGACACCTGGCGGCGCGGGCGTTTCCTTGATGAGGGAGAAATACAAGGATGGCTTGCTGCTCCTGCAACTGGCCGCTGCCTGTGTGCTGCTGGTGGCCTGCGCTAACGTCGCCAATCTTCTGCTGGTGCGCGGCCTCAAAAACCGGCAACAGATGGCGATACGCGTAGCGCTCGGGGCGCCGCGCAGGCATATAGTTCGGAAAGCGCTCATCGAAAGCCTGGGATTGGCTGTAATCGGCGGAGCTGCTGGAATTGCCCTCGCATACGGGGGAGCCGGTTTGATCCTGAAGCTTGCGTTCACCCGACCGGACGCATGGGTGCCTGTAGATGCCACTCCTTCCAGCTCTGTGCTGGTCTTCGCGCTGGCAGTTTCGGTAATCACCGGACTGATCTTCGGAATCGTGCCGGCATGGATTTCCTCGCATGCGGAACCGATAGAAGCCATGCGAGGAACAAACCGGGACCTCGATTCGAGTCGCGGCGGCTTCAGGACCACCGGCGCGCAGAAGATGCTGGTGATTGTGCAGGCGGCGGTATCTCTCGTCTTACTGAGCGCGGCGGTGATGCTCGGTCAGAGCCTGCGCAACCTCGAGCACCAGAATTTTGGATTCGAGCCCAGCGGACGTTTCTTGGTCGCGATCAATCCCAAGATCTCCGATTACAAACAGGAGCAGCTGGCGCCGCTCATCAGCGAGATTGAGGACGAGCTGCGGCTTATTCCCGGTGTGCGTTCGGTCGGCTCGGTGCTTGCTGCACCACAAAACGGCTGGGTTTGGCCCCATAGCATTCGAGTTGAAGGCAAACCCGAGCCCGGCGAGCAGAACGATGCCTCATCCGGCTGGACCCGTGTAACGCCGGGATTCTTTGAGGCTCTCGGGGACAGAATCGTGGTTGGGCGTTCCATCACCAATGAGGACAACGCCAGCACGCGGCCAGTAGCTATGATCAATGAGGCGTTCGCCAGAAGGTTCTTCGGCGGGGAGAATCCAATTGGGCAGCATTTCGGTCCCACTCCGGGAAGTAATGCAGGAATGTACGAGATTATCGGTGTTGTAGCGGACGTAACCTTCGGGGACCGTCCTCAGCCAATGTATTTCCTCCCCGAGGCGCAGAGCACATCGCTGGCTGATGCAGAGGCGCAAGAGCGAGAGGTCATGTCGCACTACCTGGCCAACGTCCTGATCTGGGCGCCGCGAAATCCGCCCGACCTTCCGATGCAGGTCAGGAAGGCGCTGGCGAATGCAGCGCCAAACCTGGTGGTGAACAACATCCAGCACTATTCCGAAAACATTGACGCCGATTTCTCCCAGCAGAACATGATCGCCCGCCTGACCTGGCTCTTTGGGGCGCTTGCGCTGCTGTTGGCCGCAGTGGGCCTCTACGGCGTAACGGCCTACGCGGTAGAGCAGAGGACAAACGAAATCGGAGTGCGCATGGCCCTCGGCGCGAACCGGCTCAACGTGGTGCAGTTGGTGCTGAGGTCTGCGTTCTTCTCGGTAGGTATCGGGCTGGCTCTCGGGATTCCCGCTGCAATTGCCGCAGGCTATCTGATTGCCAGCCATCTTTTTGGAATTAGTCCTTGGGATCCGCTTATGCTGGCACTGGCTACCGCGCTGCTTGCAGCGGCCGCGCTCATAGCAGCAGCCATTCCCGCGCGACAGGCCACCCTTGTGGAACCCATGATTGCGCTGCGCTACGAATAGCCATTCTCTCTGTAAGCCGCTGGCAACTCTCTCCTCTGGTCATACTTCTACCTTTGTAGCTCTCCTGTTGCTCTGCTTCAGGGCAATTGCGAGCGACCTGCCTAAACAAACAGTGCAAGGACTCGCACTTGGGACCCTGGGCCAACATGAGAACATCTCTGTGTCTTTGTCTTCTGATTCTGGCAGCAATCTTCTTTTTCTTTCGTTCACCTGAGCTGGTTGCCACCACCGCAGCAGCCTCAGTGTCCGCTTCGCAGACGCAACAGCCGACTGCGCCTTGGGCGGCGCATCTGGTGAACGCAAGTCTCTCCATCCAGCAGAGGATCAGTCTCGCCTGCAACGGCATCAACCCCGCCACCGCCTGGATGCCTCTGGGCATAACGAGCAATGTGCCGGCGCTTCAGGTGCCTTCCAACTGCATTGTTGCTTGTCCCAGTAGCAGGCAGTGCCGCCTGAACGCCGCGCCGAATATTGGCAAGGACTTCGTCAGCATTCGCGGCAAGGCACACGTCTATCTGTGGGGTCTGGTGTTAGACGGAAATGGCAGTCTGCAAATAGCGGGCAGTTGCATCCACGTGGTTTCTTCCAATGACGTGCGGGTCAGCAGCAGTGAAATCACCAACTGCCGGAACCATGGCGTGTGGTTCGATGGCATCAGTGATCTTGTAGCCGCGAACTCGAACTTCATTCATGGCACGCATGCCGGCAGTGGAATCCTGGCCGGTAACGCGCCGGTAAGCCAGGGTGGCGCCAACACGCAGATCACCAACTTCCATTTCAACAACAACCAGATCCGCGATATCCGTGGCATGGCCGACGGCATTTTCACGCTCGGCAATCGTGGGTCAGGATACGGCACCGGTAAAGGCGAGATTCTGAGCAACACTATCGGACCGAACATCGCCGACACCGCGATCGAAGTCGGTGTTGCCTCGCATGACGTCACCGTGAAAAACAATTCCATCAATATGGCGGGCGGGGCCCGGGGTGGCGTGGGGATCTCGGTGCGCTCCGCTTCCACAGTCGCGGCTACGTACAACAAGATCAAAGGTGATCCAACCGTCCCGCTGCAAGTTTGCCTGCTGGCGTGGAACAATGCCGGCAAGGATCCCACAACGGTCCAGTACATCACCATGGACCACAACACTGCCGCAGGCTGCTCTCATCTGAACACGGGACCGGGAACCCAGGCGTTCGACGTGCAGATCAATCTCGCTAAGTCAGGTCTTTCGGGCACTCCCAATCACATGCGCTTTACCAACACGTTCACTGACGGTGGTCCGAAGCATTACAACTACCTGGGCTTTCCCCAGCAGTTCTATCGCTGCGTGAACGATGATGGCGGTTTCTGTTCGGCCACCTCGGTGACGGTTCCATTGCCTCAGTTGCCGCGATAGCTGGATTACGGGCAGCAGCAGTGTTGCCATTCCGGCCGCCGGCCTGATAATGGAAAGGCGAAGTCCTCTTCCATGTCAAAGAACTCGCGCGGCAAACACAAACCCGGACTGAACCGCAGCCGCCCCGGCCAGAGCCGGCCGCAGAAGCCGCGCTTTTCACGCGAGGTGAGCGTCCTTTATGAGGACAAGGCAGTCATCGTTCTCAACAAGCCGCCCGGCCTTCTGGCTGTCCCCATCAAGGGATCGAGCGTTCCTTCCGCGCTCTCCATCGTCACTGCGGAGCTCAAGAACCGCCGCGAGCAGGCTCTCGTCGTGCATCGCATTGACCGCTTCGCTTCGGGAATTCTGCTGTTCGCGAAGACGCGGCACGATCGTCAGATATTGGTTGATGAGTTTCTCGCCCACACACCTGTTCGGCAGTATCTGGCGGTTGTGCGCGGCCGACTGGAAAAGCAGGCAGGCACGCTGGTGCATTTCTTTCGCCGGGAAGGGATGTGGCAGCAGCTCAGCTCGGCCAAAAACCGTGATGCCACGCGGGCCGAACTTCACTATTCAGTGGAGCGCGAGTTTCCCGATGCCTCGCTGGTGCGGGTTGAACTGGTTACCGGACTGCAAAATCAGATTCGCGCTCAGTTCGCAGCTATTGGTCATTCCATCATCGGTGACCGTAAATACCGTCCGGAAGAAGCAGAAGAAGGGCTGATTGATCGCGTCGCGCTGCATGCGGCGCACCTTGAATTTCAGCATCCACGCTCGGGAGAGATCGTCACCATCGATTGCCCGCCGCCGCAGGATTTTGAGCGGTTGCTGCGTGCCCTGGCGCATAGAAAACCAGGAGGAGGAGCACATTGAGTTCGAGTCCGATTGAAGTGGTCCTGAAGTTTGAACAGGCGATCAACTCGCGACAGCCTGCAGCGATTGTGGCCATGTGTACCGAAGATTCGGTCTTCGAGGACTCACTTGGCTCAAAGGTGAGGGGCCGCGAAAAGCTTAAGAACGCCTGGGAAGCCTACTTCAAAACTGTCCCTGATTACCGGATCAGCCACGAAGAGATCTTCGGGCACGGGGACTCCGTAGCAGTGTTTGGTTCGGCGGGTGGAACGTTTGCACCAAATGGGAAGCTGGACAAGGAAAACGAATGGCGCGCGCCGGCAGCCTGGCACGCCGTAGTAAAAGACGGCAAAATCGCGTTGTGGCAGGTCTTTGCCGATAACGAGCCCATCCGCGCGATCATGCGCCGAAGACCGAAAACAGAGTAACCTAGGCCTTTGGCGGAACAGCGTCGGGCTGCGGGCTGCGCTCGCCGGAGTTCCACTCCTGCAGCGAACGGACGTTCACTTCCTTGCGCTGCAAGGCCGCAATTCCTTCGGCTGCGGCGCTGGCCGCTGCAAGGGTAGTGATTGTCGGTACGCGATTGGTTACGGCAGCGCGGCGGATGGCTTTCTCGTCGAACCAGGGATCCTGCCCGTGCGGCGTATTGATGATCAGCTGCACGCGGTCTCCTTTGATCAGATCTACCACGTTGGGACGGCCTTCCTTCACCTTGTAAACACGGTCAACAGACAGCCCGGCCTTGTCGAGGCGGTCGGCGGTGCCGTGGGTGGCCACCAGCTTGAAGCCGAGTTCAATGAAGCGGCGCGCAAGTTCGATTGACTTAGCTTTATCGCGGTCGGTGACGCTCAGGAAAACGGTGCCTTCCGTCGGCAACGACTGGCCGGCGGAGATCTGAGCCTTGGCGAAAGCTTCGCCAAAAGTCTCGGCGGAGCCCATGACTTCGCCGGTGGATTTCATTTCGGGACCGAGAACCGTGTCCACGCCGGGAAACTTGGCCCACGGGAAGACCGGTGATTTCACGAAGTAGCCCGCTCCGGGAGCCAGATCTTCTCCGCTGGCCGCGTGTTCCGGAAGGAATTCATGCAGCTTGCGTCCGCTCATCAGGCGGGCAGCGATCTTGGCCAGCGGCACGCCTGTGGCTTTCGATACATAAGGCACGGTACGCGAGGCGCGCGGATTTACTTCGATTACAAAAACCTTTTCGTTCTGCACTGCGAACTGCACGTTCATTAGGCCGATCACTTTGAGAGCGCGGGCGAGCTTGAACGTGTAATCACGAATAGTGTTCAGTACGTGACGAGGCAGGTCAACCGCAGGCAGCACGCAGGAGGAATCACCGGAGTGAATCCCGGCTTCTTCTATGTGTTGCATGATTCCGGCGATGACCACGTCCTCGCCATCAGAGAGCGCGTCGACATTAACTTCAACTGCCGATTCGAGGAAATGATCGACCAGTACCGGGCGCTCCTGCGAGTACTCGACCGCTTCTTTCATGTAGCGGACAACGCTTTCATCGTCGTAGGCGATGACCATGGCGCGTCCGCCGAGCACGTAAGAGGGGCGTACAAGGACCGGATACTGCACGCGGCGCGCACCCTCCAGGGCTTCTTCCACGCTGGTGGCGATGGCGCCGGGAGGCTGCGGGATTTCGAGTTCCTCGAGCAGCTTGCCGAAGCGCTTGCGGTCCTCCGCCAGGTCAATCGACTCCGGCGAGGTGCCGATCACGGTTACGCCGGCGGCTTTGAGCGGCAATGCGAGGTTGAGCGGAGTCTGGCCGCCGAACTGCACGATGACGCCGATGGGCGCTCCACCGGAAGCTTCGTGCTGATACACGGCGAGCACGTCTTCAAACGTGAGCGGCTCGAAGTAAAGACGGTCGCTGGTGTCGTAATCTGTGGAGACGGTTTCCGGGTTGCAATTGATCATGATGGTCTCATAACCGTCTTCCCGCAGCGCGAATGCGGCGTGGCAGCAGCAGTAATCGAACTCAATGCCCTGGCCAATTCGATTTGGCCCGCTGCCGAGAATGATGATTTTCTTTTTTGCTGTCGGCGGTGCTTCGTCCTCTTCTTCGTAGGTCGAGTAGAGGTACGGAGTGTAACTTTCGAATTCGGCGGCGCAGGTATCCACCAGCTTGTACACCGGGCGAAGGCCCTGCTCTTCGCGCTTACGGCGCACTGCTTGCGGAGTAGTTTTGAGTGCGATGGCGAGC
>JBAIYI010000057.1:0-2633 GCA_037915955.1 Terriglobales bacterium | reverse complement strand
CCATCGATCGAACCGTTTCTAACCACTTTCTACCACTTTTGACCACATCCTACTCCTAAATGGTTGTGTGTCAATGGTTATTTTTCAGGTTCTCAGCAAATATTTTTCTTGATTGGTAGCGCGGGCCGCGAATTGTGTTCACCTGCTGAGGTGAGTACAAGATGTTGTGTTTATGACGGAGGTTCGCGCGGCCGCCTCGAACATTACCGCGCAGCGCAAAATCCTGCCTCAGATCTCTTCAGCGATTCATGGATCCGAGCGTTTGCACTTTCGACGCTTCACGGCTTGAGACCGATCGTTCAAGAAGTTTGGTGGGGGCAAATGTGCGGAAATCGTGTCGACGCCGAGACAGCTGCGCGGTCATTTATACTCGTTGATTCATGCTCAAAGAGATACTCGAGCAGGGCCAGCACATCACGGATGCGGCCCTGGAAAGACTTTTACCTTCACCGCAGCAGCGGCCGGAATCCATCCACCAGGCGATGCGGCACAGCGTATTTGCCGGCGGCAAGAGGCTGCGCCCCATCCTGTGCATGGAAGCGGCACGCATGATTGCCGGGCAGGTGCCGGAAGGTATTGAAGAACTGGGCAGCGCGCTGGAGATGCTGCACACCTACTCGCTCATCCATGACGATCTTCCGGCGCTGGACAACGACGATCTGCGCCGCGGCAAGCCGACCTGCCATGTTGTCTATGGTGAGGCAATCGCCATCCTCGCGGGCGATGCGCTGCAGACGCAGGCCTATGAAGTTCTGGCGCGGCTGAAGTGCCCGGCAGAGGCACGGGTGAAGATCATTGAAGAGATCGCCAAAGGCACGGGCACAGTGGACGGGATGATCGGAGGGCAGGTAAAAGACCTGGAAGCCGAACGGCAGCGGCCCGATGCGGCGACGCTCGAATATATCCATCGTTCGAAGACCGGCGCGCTGATCACTGCAAGCCTCACGAGCGGCGGGATCTACGCCGGTGGATCGATGCCGGAGATCCAGAGGCTGCGCGACTTTGGCCGGTCGATCGGACTGGCGTTCCAGATCGTGGACGACGTTCTAGACGTTACGCAATCTTCCGAGCAGCTCGGGAAGACGGCGGGCAAGGACACGGCATCAGAAAAAGCGACCTACCCTGCCCTGTTCGGAATTGACGAATCGATCCGCATGGCCGATGAGTTGATCACTTCAGGTTGCAATGCGCTGGGATCATTTGTTCATCGGGCAGACACCCTCAAAGAGCTGGCGCACTTTTTGGTTCAGCGGAAGAAGTGATCCACCACCGACTTCGCCAGTTGCTGCACGGCGCGGGCACGCGCTTCTGACTCCACTCTCGCCAGCATCTCGCTGGAATTCAGGTCGGACGCGGTCTTCTGAGCGGTTATCTTCTCCGTCGCTCGACCGGTATGCACCACAATACCGGTGCGCACATCCAGTAAGACTGATTCAGCAATGCACTGGGCGTGAACTTCGTCGGGCTTCAGGAAGCGGTCACGGCGGAAGGTCTCAATGCGCGTGTTGTAAATGAACAGAAGATCCGCTTGAACCCGGGCCGCCGCTTCTCGCAGATAAGGGACAGTTCTTTTTTCAGGGACGAGCAACGCAGGTAGAAAGCGCACGTCAGTCAAGCGCGGTGTGGATTTAAATGCAGCGACCAAATCGTCAGACTGCTTCGCTTCCATCTCCGCCAGATCCTGTGACCACCAGCTTCGGGACGTGAGGGCGAGAATCGCCATGCGATGATGGTCATCGAGGTTGACCTTCGTCGCCAGGATGCGGGCGATGTCCTGATCGGAGAGGACAGCCTGATCACCTTTGAAGAGCGAACCCTGATTGGTGTCGGCTTCGAGAATGCTCTCTGGAGGTGGCGGCGGAGGAGACGGAGCCATCTTGTGAGCACAGCCCATGGTTATCAGGAAAGAGATGGTCAGGGCAAGCATTGCAAAACAGCGGTTCATGAGGCCCCCGTGGGATCTGGAATCCGGATGAAGGTTGCGGCGGATATCATCGCATGGCGAGGCACTTATAGGGCAGTACCAGGGTGGCTTCCGCGAAGCGGCAGCGTAGCCGATCCGCCATTCAGCTCGAGGATTCAACCAGCGTCCTGATACAAATTTCTCGCTGCAAGAGCATGGGTCTGTTGAGTTGGAGCAGAGGGCACCTCCTGGCGGGTGACTTTTGAGAGCACCCCTTCCAGCAGTGGCGTGACTTTTCTAAGCTGTCGAGTGCTGATCATGAAGTCCCAGACTGGTTCGAACTTCTTCCAGCCGGCTGCATAGAAAAAATGTTTGGCCTGGTGCTTCAAGGTGCCGTGATGCAGGGAGGCACGGGCGATGGAACTCCAGCGATAGAACTCGCCGTAGGCCCAGTCATAGCCTCTCTTCAGAGCTTCCGGCGTGAGTCGGGCCGGAGTGTAGACCACATGGCGCGTGTCATAAAGGTCCCAGTTCCGGGTGGTGATTCGCCCTTCACGCATCATGCGGGCGTGGAGCACGGTGCCGGGATAAGGAGTTTGGATGTGGAAGGTTGCGGTCGTGATTCCCTGTTTGATTGCCCACTCGACCGTGCGGTAAAACACGTCCTCACGATCGTCATCCATACCAAAAACAAAGCTGCCGTTGATCATAATGCCGAGTGAATGCAGGC
>JBAIYI010000858.1:0-3071 GCA_037915955.1 Terriglobales bacterium | reverse complement strand
ACCTGACCCGACGGATCAGGCTGGTTGACGTTGAAGAAGCTGCCCAGATGCACACCCTTCGAACGCAGGAAGCTGATATCGAGCGCTGAATCGTTGGTCGGCTGGAACTGAAGTCCCAGGCTGGTTTGCACGCCGTAAGGCGCTTTGTGGTCCTTGTCGAAGCGCGCGATCACCGCGTCTCCGAAGAAGCCGCAGCCAGCTACCGTTCCTCCAGGGCAGAAACCGAGCGGCGCCGCGTCCACATAGTTGCCGGCCAGCATGTCGCCCAGCGCAATCTGGGTGATGTTCGGAGCGCTGGCGAAGGCAAACAGGCGCGTCGTCGCGTTCAGATCGTTTTCGTTAGTGCGCCCCGGATATTTGCCTGTGGTTCCACCGCAGGAAGGCTCCTGGCAAGCCAGCAGAGGCATGGGGATGATGCCGTGGAAAATTCCAAAGCCGCCGCGCAGTACAACGTTGTATTTGCCGCCAAGGTTGTAGGCGAACCCTGCACGTGGATCAAACTCTTTGTTGGGGCCATCCAGAATGTTGGAAGGGAAGGTTTCGAACTGGTACCGCAGTCCGTAGTTCAGGTTGAGCGCCTTGCTTACGTGCCATGTGTCCTGCGCATACAGGCCGCCATAGTTGTGTCCAATTTCGCCTTCCGCCTGGTTGCGCACCGCGCTGGAAATCCGCTGGCCCTGGAACACGGAAGTTGAGAAACTCGGCTCGGTGAAGTTTGGCGCTTTGAAACGTTCGAAGAAGAGGACCTGTGGCGCGCCTGCCTCAAGGCTGAACGGGCACTGCGCGGCAAAGAGGCATCCGAAATCAGCTTCAAAGGGATAAAACAGCGGGAACGATTCCAGCGTGTTCACATGGCTGAAGTCCCCGCCGAAGCCGAGAGTGTGTTTGCCATGCTGCCAAGTGACGTTGTCCACGATCTCCGATCGCGACTCCTGATAGAAATCAGGATTGCCGCGGTTCACGCCTGCGGTGAAGGTATTCAGCACTTCCAGGTGCGGCTGCGTGGTGACAGTGGGGAAGTCAAACGTGCGATGGCCGTACTGGAACCGTGCTTCGTTTACCAGGTTGTTTTTGAATGTGGATGAGAGGCTGCCCACAATCGACTGGTCGCGCAGGTTGTTGTCTTTGAAGCCTGAAGGCAGGTCAAACCCATCATTCAGCGGAGAGACGTTGGTGAGCCGGCCATCGTTGAAGAAGTAGCGCAGGAAGCCGTATTCGTGATCGGTGAACGAATGGTCCAGCTTCACGATAAAGTTGTCATAATCGCTCTTGCGGTTCTGGTTCAGGGTCTCCGGTGCAAGCCCAAAGTTCTGCTTGAACTGGTTGATCGCCGTGAGATTGTTCAGGATGATCGAGTTGTAATAGGGGTTCTCGCTGCGCCGCTGGCCTTCGTAGTTGCCGAAGTAGAAGGTCTTGCCCTTCACGATTGGGCCGCCCAGCGTGACCCCAAACTGGTTCTGTTGCAACTTATTCAAGCCCGGGGCAGCAAGAGGGCTATTTGCGTCGAAGACGTTATTGCGCAGATAGTCGTAAACGCTCCCGTGCAGATCGTTGGTGCCGCTCTTGGTTACGATGTTTACGATCCCGCCTACCGCCCGCCCGGCTTCCACGCTATAGGTGTTGTTGATGACGCGGAATTCACGCACTGCGTCAGTCGATGGCGTGGTCTTCTGCACGCCGGAGGCGGTTGAGATGTTATCAGCCCCATCCACCGCGATGAAGTTGTAATGGATGTTCTGACCGGCGAAAGACAGTTTCGTTACGGGCTCGATGATCACGTCGGTGCTGCCGGAAGTTGTATCTCCGATCGTTACGCCCGGCGCGAGCAGCGCGAAGTCAATAAATTGCCGGCCGTTCACGGGCAGGTTCTGGATCTGCTGCTCGGCAATTACTGAGTCGGTCGAGGTGCGGGTGGTCTCGACCAGTGGGGCCTCTGTAGTGACGGTCACTTGCTGTTCCACTTGTCCCGGTGCGAGCGTGAAATCCAGGCTCGCCGTGTCGCCCACCGTAAGCTTTACGGTTCTGGTTTGTGCCTGGAAGCCTGAAGCCTCCACCACGACCTTGTAATTGCCCACCGGCAGCGCGGCAATCTGGTAATCGCCGGTGTCGCCGCTCGTAGTGGAGCGGGAGAGTCCGGTATCGGTGTTGGTCGCCGTAACTTTGGCTTTGGTGATCATGGCGCCGGACTTGTCGTACGTGCGGCCCTGGAGTGAGGCTGTGATGGTTTGGGCTGACGCAAAGGCGCACAGTACAACCATGGCGATGGCGGCGAGCAGGAAACGTTTCATGGGGGAACCTCCCGCAAAAGAGGAGGAAACTATAGCTCCAGAGTTCCCGATTGGCAAGAAATTTGACATCTAAAATATTTAGACCTAGAATTTCGCCCCAGTTGCCCATCAGCGCGGCGGATTCTGCCATGGCCGCACGCACACGGTTCCTTTTGACGAGACATCACGATGGGGCCAGGGAACCAGAGAGGTGGGAATGGCGGAGCGGTTTTTCACCAAAGAGGTCCAGTCGCTCTACCTGGCTGCCGGCGAGGAGTTCCGCGGCGAGGGCATTCTCGCCGTAACCAAGGCCCTGCTCCAGTCTGGCGTTTCCTACGTCGCCGGTTATCAGGGTGCTCCCATCTCGCACCTGATGGATGTTCTTACCGACGCCAACCATATCCTTAAAGAACTTGGTGTTCATTTTGAACACAGCGCTTCAGAAGCCACGGCGGCTGCCACTCTCGCGGCGTCAGTTAATTATCCGCTGCGTGGTGCAGTAACTTTCAAATCGACTGTTGGTACCAACGTTGCGTCTGACGCGCTGGCGAACCTTGCCTCCAGCGGGGTGACAGGCGGCGCTCTTGTGATCGTGGGCGAAGATTACGGTGAAGGCTCCAGCATCATGCAGGAGCGCTCCCATGCTTTTGCCATGAAGTCGCAGATGTGGCTACTCGATCCTCGCCCCAATCTGCCTTCCATAGTGAATGCTGTTGAGCAGGGATTCGCGCTCTCAGAGGCAAGTAATACGCCGGTAATGCTTGAGCTGCGCATCCGCGCATGCCATGTGCATGGACGTTTCAT
>JBAIYI010000442.1:0-2153 GCA_037915955.1 Terriglobales bacterium | reverse complement strand
TCGACAGCATCAGCTATCTGGATTTTCTCAAGCGCGGATTGCGCGTGATGGATGCGACGGCGATCTCGCTTTGCCAGGAAAACCGGATGCCGATTGTGGTATTCAACCTGACGATTCCCGGCAACATCAGACGTGTGGTGATCTTCGCCGGAGGAACCGGTAATCCTTATTTCTCGACCGATACCGCTGCGTCTCTGCGCGCCATGGAGATCAAGGCGGATGTGATCATGAAAGCCACGCGCGTGAACGGAATCTATGATGCCGATCCGCGTCTGGTCACCGATGCCAAGATGTTCGATTCCATCAGCTATCTGGATTTTCTAAAGCGCGGCCTGCGCGTGATGGACGCAACCGCGATCTCCCTCTGCCAGGAAAACAAGATGCCGATTGTGGTCTTTAACCTGACAATCCACGGCAATATCAAGCGCGTGGTAACGGGAGAAAAAGTGGGATCGCTGGTTTCGGTTTAGCTCACAGCACGCGGGAAATAATCTTCAGGAACATTCCCAGAATCAACAGACAGAATCCCGCCACGAAAAGTCGCCCCATCAGACTACGGATCTTCCCAGTGGTGAAGAGGGCCAGGGCAAAGGCCAAGAACCAAAGCAGGAGTGCGATTTTCAGGATCACTGCCGCGGATTATACATCGGCAATTTTGCTCAGCTGATTAAGATTGGCCAGTCCAGAGTGGAGTACGCATCAGCGCTGCGTCCAGCTGGCGCCGCCATCAGTGGTAGCCCAGGTTTGCCCGGTGGAGGTTCTTACCTGAAGAGTAAGCCCACCTCCCTCAATCGCCATAATGTCACCATTGGCCGCCACGCCCAGCCGGACCTTATCCCACGAGGCCCCGGCGTCGCGCGAATGTACAAGCGCAGCTTTGCTGCCTCCAGCCCATATATCAGGGCCGCTGCCACTCACTACTGTGAACTGGATTCCTTCTGAAGCAGGATAGGCCTCGGTCCAACTGCTAAGGTCGGCCGACTTCAGCAGCTTGCCTTGGGCCACCTTCCACTGGATTACAGGCTCATCAAGACGAGCGCCGCTTGCGGGCGCAAGTGCCCGCCGAGTGAACGCTTGCGACTGCGCCAACTCGCTCTTCGCTTCCGCGGTCTCAGGCGCTCTGGCCACGGGGCCGGCCTGGCTGGAATCTGCAAGTGATAATCCCGGGCTGAACATGCTTAACCGTTCGGTCTCTCTGGCGCGTATGGCAGGAGCCAGCTTCTTGGCACGCAAAGGCAGCTTACCGGCGTCCACGATTTTGTCCAGGATGCTGCTGCCCGGCTGCTGCGGCGTGGAATAGAAACGCAGCGCGTTCTGGTTCTGCCCGTTGTTGGCGGGAATTTGCAAATTAGCGTTGTTCTGCACAGTGCCACCGACCCCGCCAAGTATGGTAGGTGCAGCCAGCTTGGAGGAAAATACCGGCTGAGGAGCTTGCGGCAGCTCCTGAGCGGAGCGCATATCTGCTGCGTTGGCGAAGATAATCTGGCTGTTCAGATAGTCTTTGCGAAGATCAGCCACTTTTGCGGGCTGGTTGGCAGGTGGTAGTAGTCCCGCTACTTCCTGGCTTGGAGCCTTGGCCTTGGTCGCCGCCCCGCGGTTCAGGTTTGCCTCTGCAAAATTTGGCTGGTTCCTGCCGATCGCGACGGGCGGTGGGGATGGCGGAGCCACCTGAGGTACGAACGATGGGGCCGGTTCAGCAGCCTTGCCCGCTGCCGGTTCCGGAACGGCCACTTTATCTTCGTTTCTTGCCTGAACCTGCTGTTGCGGCTTCTGCTGCACAGAAGCCACCGGAGCGCGGTCGTGATCGAGCCTGAGGACCAAAACCAGTCCCAGGGCCATAGCCGCAACCGAGGCAGCCATACCAAATGCTGGGGTGAAGAACCAACTCCTGCGGCGTGCCGGCGTCGACATTGGCACAACAGAAGCTGAGGGTAAGGCCACAACTTCGGGAACCGGAGCCTCGGCAGCGATTTCCGGCATCGTCAGCGTGAGTACATCGCGGCATTCGGCGCAAACGGAGAGGTGGCGAATCACATAATCGCGTTCATGGCTGGGAAGCAACTGCTCCACGTAAGCCGTAAGGGTGTCGGCGTCTGGGTGGAGTCCTTTGCGGTCCTCTCCGGCCCGTAGCCGCTGGCGTACGATGGTTGGAA